>JBEBHM010000371.1:0-8443 GCA_040080875.1 Pirellula sp. | reverse complement strand
CCACCAGTTTCGATTTGAATTCGAAAAAATCTTCAGTTTGAATTTCCGCCGCTTCTTGCGTCAATTCGAGATAGAAAAGGGCATCGCGAGACCTAGCAGCAAGTGTGTTGGCGAATCCATATTCATCACTTAGACCATTGTTTGATATCGTTATTCCGTTTTCGTGTCGGACAGGATTGATCAGCGTCTCGGAGATACGCTGCTACATGGTCAATTCTCAATCTGAACTAATTGGGTGTTCTCGAGTTGATTTTCGCTGGACTTACTGCGGTCGCGATTGGCGGCGATGGCTCGCTGCTCTAACGCGACGTCCACCAGCTCGTATCGCACGTCTCGTTGCCTTGCTTCAAAGCCGAACTCTTCGATCGCTCCTCGGATTTGATCCAACGTCAAAAAGTGGACCGTGCCTGCCTCCGCAACGACGTTTTCCTCGATCATCAGCGACCCCATGTCGTTCGCTCCATAGGCGAGCGCCAGTTGACCAATCTTGAGCCCTTGGGTCACCCAACTGCTTTGAATGTTGCGAAGATTATCCAGATAGAGCCTTGCAACCGCTTGGGTCTTGAGATACTCGAACGAACCTGTCGGCGGAATGTGAGACAGTTGGGTATGATCTGGCTGAAATGTCCAACAAATAAACGCAGTGAAGCCACCCGTTTCGTCCTGTAGCTGACGGATGCGTTCCAGATGCGCTACTCGTTCCGCAAGTGTTTCCACATGACCGAACATCATGGTGGCGCTGCTAACGCCTCCCAGTTCGTGCCATACGCGCATGACATTGAGCCAGTCGTCCGTCATCACCTTGCCTCGGGTGATGGCGCTTCGAACGCGATCGACCAAAATCTCGGCTCCACCGCCAGGGATGCTCCCCAGCCCAGCCGCCTTGAGTCGTTCGAGTACGGTCTTGATCGGCAGCTTGTTGACCTTGGTAAAGTGATGTAGCTCCGGAGGGCTGAATCCGTGGATGTTCACGGAAGGGAAGCTTCGCGTAATGTCTAGCAACAGCTCCTCATACCATTCGAGCGTGAAGCTCGGATGAAGCCCACCCTGCATGAGGATTTGATTTCCGCCGAGTTCCACCGTCTCGCGGACCTTGTCGAGCAACTCGGCTCGAGGTAGCACGTAACCCTCACTGCTTTTGGGCGAACGATAGAATGCGCAAAAATCGCAAACAGCAGTACAGATGTTGGTGTAGTTGATGTTGCGATCGATGTTGTAAGTTCGGTACGGCTCAGGGTGCAGCCGCCTGGCGACGATGTCTGCGGCTGCTCCAATCGCCGCCAGTTCGCGGCTCTCCAACAAGTGCAGCGCACTCTCCGGCGACAATCGCTTGCCATCGACCACACTGTCCAAGATGGCATGAACCGATGGTTTTGAAATCGATACCATATGCATTTATTCCAATGACTGGGGTGGCACAAGATTCAAAAGGGTGCATCGTCTGCGAAATTCCGCAAGTCCTGCTTGCTCTTGTTCGCCAAGATAAAACCTAATGTAGTTGGTGAGATAGTCCTCGCATTCTCGGGCGCTCAATCGGTACATGCTTGCATCCCTTTCGGCGATCTGTGCAATGTTGCGGATGCCTGCATCGCGAGCGTCCGCAAGCATCTCGGAGTATTTCACGGTTGCGAATCGCGAGTCCCTAGCCACCCACATAGCAAAGACAAACGGCAGACCGGTATCTTCGAACCAAGATTGTCCAAGATCCCAGTCCGATGCAAAGTGAGGGCGGAACTCGGTCGGATGCATGGACCGATCGCCAATCACCAAGACTGCGTCGGCATCGACCTCGCGAGGATCCGAATCCATCGGCAATCGAATGGACGTTGGAACAAAGCCGAATCGTTCTTGGTACAAAACTTTAGTCAATGCCACGCTCGTGTGAGAACCTTCGTCCATGGCGATGGTCTTGACTTGTTCTGGCGGGACACGAAACAAGAGTCGGACCGACCAAACCGGTCCACAGCAAGCGATCACGGCATTGGATACGATGCGAAACTCGGGGTGCCTAAAGTAATCAACGACCGGCACCAACCCAATGTCGATCGCACCCGCAGCCAGTTCCGTCGCCAACTTGCTCGGTACAGCTAGGCTCAACCGGCCTTGAGGGCCCATCGTATGGGCAAGTCCATGCACGAGCGGCTTGGAGTTGAGGTACGATACGGCGCCAACGCGAACGGTTACGTCCAGCGGGTTTTGATACGGTGATTGCTTGCGATTGGCGATTGGCTGCATACTAATCATGTTATTGCTCCTGGTCTACAACGGACTAACCGATGAGCGATCCAAAACTTAACCTAAGTCGATCTGCTAAGATTTCCAAAGACATCCGGCCCAGGACCAACCAACGCCGAACCCGACCATCACATTTTGATTTCCGGGTACCAAGGCTCCTTCTTGGCGCAAATCTTGGATGAGGATGGGAAGCGTGCTTGAAACGGTATTTCCTCGCTCGAGCAGCCGAATGGGGAGTCGCGTATCGTCTACATGGAGAGCGGTTTGCAGGTGTTCGAGCATCTTGCGCGTGGCTTGATGCATCAAGAAATGGCGGACATCGGATAGCTGCAAATTGGCTTTGCCGAGCATATCGCGAACTAATTGCGGAATCGCCCCGATCGTGAAGCTCATCAGGCTGGGACCATCCATATACAGACGGCTTGACCAACGCTTGCGGTGCCTCGGCTTGATCGCCTCGGCAACACAACGCGCACCACCATCGCCGACTATCAAAGTGTCCGCGCCGCTCCCATCGGTGCCAAATTCGAACCCGGTCAGGCTTGGCGCTTCGCAAGATTCGATCAACGTGGCCGCCGCCGCGTCGCTGAAAATGGTGCGAAGAGATCTATCATCGGAATTGATGTATTTCGAATAGGTTTCGGCGGTCAAAAGCAATATACGTCTACACTGACCGCTGGCGATCAATCCCTGTGCAAGGGACAATCCGTACACGAACCCGGAGCAACCAAGGTTAAAATCGAGCGCACCGCAATTGGTTCGCAACCCCAGTCGATCTTGAATGAGGCAGGCTGTGGTTGGCAATGGGTAGTCGGGAGTCTGAGTGCACAGCAACAAGAAGTCGATACTCTTGGGGTCGACATTTTGTTCGCTGAAGAGCTTCTTGCACGCTTTGACTCCGAGATCGGACGCAGTCTCATCGGGGGCAGCCACGTAACGTAGTGCAATCCCCGTTTTTTCCGCGATCAAAGGGACATCCCAGTCGGGATTGTCGGCTTGTAGCTGCTCGTTGGTCTCTATTCTCTCGGGAAAATGAACTGCAATGGGGCCGAGTTGAGCGTGTGGCACGTTCGCCGTCTTGTCGCTTTTGAGTAATGATCCAAGTATGGCTTAATGATAACGTTGTCGCGAATTTCGCGGAAGGTCGATGCCACAACCCTAAATTCGCTGGCATTTATTAAGCCCATCGCATCCGCGTCTCTCGGCCCAGCTCCTTTGTCCTATGTGATAACATGGCTTCGCGACAAAATTTTGCAATCAGAATTCGCGAGTGGTCACAAAAAGGAGAATACAGAGGATGAAATGCTACGATGCCATCGTGGTGGGGCTAGGAGGGATGGGAAGCGCAGCAGTCGCTCATTTATCGCATCGAAACTCCCGTGTGCTTGGCATCGAGCAATTCACTCCCGCGCACTCCCGAGGTTCGAGCCACGGCGACTCACGTGTCATTCGCCAATCGTATTTCGAACATCCTAACTACGTCCCACTCTTGCTGCGTGCCTACGAGCTCTGGGCCGAGCTCCAAACGGCTTCACAAATGGACCTAATGACGCTTACGGGCGGATTGATGATCGGCAAACCGGACAGCCAAACCATTCAAGGAAGTCGTCGGAGTGCGATCGAGCATGGACTGCAACACGAAATGCTTGACGCCCAACAGATACGCGCTCGCTTTCCCGCGTTTGCCCCTGAGCCTGATTCCATCGGACTGTTTGAAAGCAAAGCAGGGTTCGTCCGACCGGAGCGATGCGTTCAAGCGCACTTGAAGATGGCAGAGCAGCGCGGAGCAGAACTACGATTCGAGGAGCCTGTGATCGAGTGGAACTGTGCGAATTCAACGGTTGTCGTACGCACGCGCAAAGAAACCTATGAGACGGCTGCACTGGTACTCGCCCCTGGAGCATGGGCGCCCAAACTGTTTCGGCTGAACATCTCATTGGAAGTCGTTCGACAATACCTGTTTTGGATCATGCCCGTTGGTCGCCCTGAGTTGTTTTCAATCAACAACTTTCCCATCTTCATTTGGGAAGTTGATGAAAGTGTGCAGTTTTATGGATTCCCGCAGCACGGACCGGCGGGCGATGGAATCAAGATGGCCGTATTCTACAACCATGATCCGTGCGCACCGGACGAAATGGACAAGGCACCAAGCGACCAGTCCATTGAACAAATGAGAGATTGTTTGCGAGACCGCATCCCCACCTTGTCTGGGCCATTGGTTCGATCGGTAGCGTGCATGTACACCAACACTCCGGACCATCATTTTGTTATCGGCAAGCATCCTGAGTGCCCCAACGTGACGCTCGCATCCCCTTGTTCGGGGCACGGCTTCAAATTTTGCAGCGTGATGGGAGAGATCTTGTCCGAGCTTGCTATCGAAAATCGAACTCAACACGAGATCGAAATGTTTTCGCCAGCTCGAAAAGCACTTTGGGTCTAGTCCCATCGGGCAAGCCGGCAAGCCGATGGGATTCTAACTTGGGTTCCTACAAACAGATTCTGCTGAGGTCCCCGCGCTAATTGGCAGCTCGATCATCCAAAAATATTTTCCATGATCCCTGAACGAATCGTTCGTGGGGCGTGAATCGCGATTTGTAGTTGAGATGTGGATTTTGCGCCACGTACATCCCCAGATACAAGTATTGGCGTTGCGTGGCCCGTGCAAATTCGACCTGCTTGAGGATGGAGTAAGTACCCAGCGAGTACTTGGAATGCCCCGGATCAAAGTAGGTATAAACGGCCGACAGGGAAATCCGGCCGCAATCGACGATCGACACTGCAATCAAGATGCCCTTGATCCAGTAGCTCAATTCGACCGATTCCGCGCAGCAACTGTTCACTAAAAACGATTCGTAGTCGTTCGACCGATAATCGTGGTCGGGCTCGCCAAGTCCGCGAGTCGCTCGATGTTGATTGAAGAGCGACAATCGAGTCTCATCCAACGTGGGGTGTGCGACTCGAACTTCCAGATCGCGATCGCCCCGATGGAGGACTCGCCGAAACGAATCTCGCCAATCAAATGCATGCACATCCACGCGCGTCGGTTCACAAGCGGTGCAGCCTCGGCACGCCGTGTGGTAAAGAAACATCCCAGACCGTCGTATTCCCTTGGAAAGGGCGAAATCAAACTCGTCCAGCGTTAGTCTACGGCCGGGAAGCTTAAGCGGCAAGTTTGCATTTTTGTCGGGCAAGTACGAGCAGTCGTGCTCGTTCGCGATCGTGTCAGCAATGGGAAGCGTTGCGGGCAGGCGATTCAAATCAAAGTCGTAGGCCGGATTGACTGGTTCGGCGTTTTCCATTGCATCCATTGTAAACCCAAAATCCCATTGGCCAAGCCGTTTCGGATCAGTTCATAAAAACGAAAGTTTCGGTGGTTCCGTTACAATCGTATCAGAACAACCTGTCTATCAAACCGTTACAAAATAGTTGCCGGTAAATCCAAACATTCCGGTTCAAGCCCCTACACTTTACGCGACCGAACGCGAACACTTGTTTTGCCTCCAAAATACAAATTAGTAACTCCGGCCCCGCAAGACTTCGCTTGACAGAGTCCGGTGTTATACTTGGGAAGAGGCTTTCGCAATTACAAGCAAGATGTGTCCGAAAAGGGAGCCTTCCGATGTCGCACCGACCTAGGGTGTCCAAGATTGATTTACGAAAGGTCGCAATGAGTTCGTTCAAAGGCCTAGACGGTATATTGCAAGACTGGGAATTCGATCCCCATTCACTGTCAGTCCGTCTTGTTAAGGGAGATGATGGGAGGGACGTCATCCAAATGCGAGTCGATCTGGGTGTATTGCAAATGGAGACTCAGGGACGCCCCGATGGACTGACCCCCGACGGTTTTGCGACTTTCTTAGACAGTATGTTGGAAATCGAAAAACACGACCAAGATTTCGTCATGTCTGACGATCAATGCTTCGAGGCAGATCGCGAATTTGTGCAATTTTATCATCGCAGAATCTCGTGGCTTCGCTTGCAGCACTACCATCGGGCCGTCGAAGATGCCGACCACACTTTATCGCTGATGGACGTCTGCCGCGACCATTCGCCCGAAGAAGAGTGGACAATGAGCCACGAACAGTACCGTCCATTTGTCCTATTTCATCGCACTCAAGCGGCGGCGCTGGCCGCGCTCGATGACTCGGATGCCGCCGAGGCTGTCAACGAAATCAACAGTGGCCTCAAGTTAATGCGGGCTGTGTTCGAAGAACACGATGCCGAAGACGAATTCGATCAGGACGAAATGGTTGTGCAATTGATCAAGCTGAGAGATTCGCTCAAGGACGAGTACATCGGCCCGACATTGCAAGAACGTCTGGCGGAAGCTGTCCAAGCCGAGCAGTATGAACTAGCCGCAAAACTCCGAGACGAATTGGCTCGCCGCCAAGAAAATTAACGCCACTGTCGCTGCGTATCTCCGAGACGCAGATTTGCCGTAGCTGCGTATCTCCGAGACGCAGTGTTGCCGTAGCTGCGTATCTCCGAGACGCAGGTCCTCGATATCAACGAAATCTCGCTGGACTGATTCCATCTCAGCATGACGACCGGTCAGCCCGTTGGATTGCAAATTCATGCGGGGATATGGGTTCCATTAACCAGTACGTCCGCCTCGGAGATGCGGACGTACGTAGCTGCGTATCTCCGAGACGCAGTGTTGCCGTAGCTGCGTATCTCCGAGACGCAGGCTTATTTGCTTTGCGTCAAATCCTGAAACACAACGATCGAGGGATTGCCAACTGGTACGTATTGGCCCGTGAATCGGAGACCGCCCGTGTCTTGTTGTACTTCGAATATGGAAACATGGTCGGCCCGCTGATTGCAGCAATACAGAAATCTTCCTGACGGATCGAAACTGAAACTGCGTGGATAGTTGCCTCGCGTCCATTCCTCGCCGACGTATTTGAGTACCCCCGAGTCCCCGACCGAGAAGATGCCGATGCTGTCGTGCAATCGGTTGCCAGCATAAACAAACTTGCCATCGCGGGACATAAGAATCTCCGAACAGAAATTGCTCCCCGCGAAACCAGGTGGCAACGTAGAAATCGTTTGCCGCGAGGTTAATCGCCCGCTCTTGCCATCGTAGTCAAAGAGCACGACGGTCGAGCCCTCTTCTTGAATCGAATAGAACCACCGTCCGTTCGTGTGAAAGTGGAAATGCCTCGGACCATCACCAGGTGGCAAGGCCGTCGCGTGTGTACCATTCGGTGATGCATTATTCGGCGACAGCTTCCCAGTTTGCAAATCGATTTTCCAAACATAGATCTGATCCAAGCCCAAGTCGCAATGCACAACGTATTGACCCGTCGGATCGGCTTGAATCATATGCGCATGAGTTCGGTCATGTCCGCTAAAGGCAAAACTACCGGAGGGTGCATTGGTGGCTTTGGTGGGGCCAATTTTTCCGGCATCATTCTTGACATCCGTTGCCTCCGCAAGCGTTCCGTCCGCCAAAACAGGCAGGACGGCAATCGAACCACCAAAGTAGTTTGCCACCAACAAAAATTTTCCGGATGGATGCAAACTCACGTAGGTCGGACCCGCTCCTCCCGACGGCACCGTGTTCAGCAGTCGTAGCCGCCCGCTGGAACGATCTATGGCAAAGGCGCTGATGGTACCTTGCTTGGAATCGCCAACGCGATCCGTCTCATTGGCGGAATACAATCGATTTTCTGCGGCGTTCACCGCGAGGCCGCTGGGGCTGGTACCCATTTCGAACACATCCACCGGGGCCAGTGCTCCTGTTTTCCGATCCACGTGAAAGATATGAATACCCCGCCCATTGCCAGGTGGTAGATCTACTTGCGTCGGCAACATATCGCGGAGAGGCGAGCTAAAAGTCCCAACGTACGCCACCAGCGGCCCGGCTGTATCCTGTGCGAACGATCGGCACGTGCACACAAAAAACGTGCATGCAAGAACGCAAAGAGCTCGGATGGAACGAGACAAAAAACGCATCAGAGTCTTGGTTCGCATGGTTGGTCGATACACTGAAAGAGGAATTGGTTGAGTACAACGGCTAAACTGTCGAGGAACCAAACCAACTCCAAAGTTCATTCATCGGTTTAAGTTCAACGGCCCTCGCGCGTGGACGATACGATTGTAGAGATACTTCAAGAGTCCAAACAGGGAAGTAGACGGATTGTCAATTCGATAAACGGTGTCTTGGTTGGCATTCAGTAATCGTAACGAATCGACACGGTTCGCA
>JBEBHM010001110.1:0-2203 GCA_040080875.1 Pirellula sp. | reverse complement strand
ATCGATGTCGCGCTGCTTGAATAGATCGCGGAAGTCTCGCTCCATTTTTTGCCAGCTCTCTAGGTCCGTGTGCGTTGCGCTCATTATGACCACATTTTCAATTTGCTCTGCAAGCTGTCGGTCTTGATCTGCCGAATGAAACCGCTCCAAAAAATCACGTGCACGCGCGTGCGTGGACTCGCTTGTGTTGCCTAATGCCAACAGTTCTTTCAATCGAAGGCTAGCCGACCGTGCGGCAATCCATTCCGACTCCCTCCCAATCGGTGCGCCCAGGGCACTTCCTAACGACAGCGAAGCGTCCTCAATCGCCTTGCTCAAGACAGACGAATGCACGGCAACTTGCGAGCTACGGCGAACGGCCGACCAAACGCTGGATACCACGAGACCGAAAAGGAGGAGTCCGATGGCAGTACAAGCTGCTATCGTACGACCATGGCGATGGACGTACTTTCTGAATTGATACAACGCACTCGGCGGATGCGCTTGTACAGACTGCCCTTCCAAAAAACGACGCACATCGTCCGCAAACCCACTTGGCGTTTCATATCGGCGATTGCGGTCCTTGTCGATCGACTTCATCACAATCCAATCCAATTCACCTCGCAGCATGGCCATGAGTTTCGACGGCTCCGTGCTACGATTTGCCGCGATGCTAGGCAAATGACGATCGGTGGTAAGTCGCGTGCTAGGACGGGGAGGGTCGGTTTCGCGTATGACTCGCAAAGATTCCAATAGGCCAGCATTGCGAAGCGCTACCGAGGTGTGAGCGGGAGTGCCTGCTAACAATTCGTACAAAAGCACGCCAAGCGAATAAATGTCGCTGCGAGTATCTACGTCCAATTGATTGAAACAAGCTTGTTCAGGGCTCATGTACTCAATCGACCCAATCACAGCTCCAAAGCCTGTGTTCAAAGTGCGTTCTGTCAGTGGCTGTCCCATCGCCTTGGCGATCCCAAAATCAATCACTTTGGGAACTGGGCGACCATCATACATCGCGACTAAGACGTTGCTCGGTTTAATGTCCCGATGGATAACCCCCTTGATGTGGGCGTGTTGAATCGCTTGGCAGACCAAGACAAACAACTCCAATCGCTGTCGACTACCGAGTCTCTTGTCATCGCAGAATTGAGTGATCGGGTATCCCTTGACGAGTTCCATCACGAAATAGGGACGATTTGTATGTTCCGTGGTGCCAGCATCCAGAACTTTTGCGATGTTAGGGTGGTCCATAATCGCCAACGCTTGACGCTCTGCCTCAAAGCGAGCGATGACTTGCCGTGAATCCATGCCAGGCTTGATAACCTTGATGGCAACCCTGCGTCGGATAGGTTCCAACTGCTCCGCCAGATAGACAATTCCAAATCCGCCTTCACCAATTTTTTCTAGGATCTTGTACTCGCCGATTTGACCTCCCATGTCGTCGTAATCTTTTTGATCAGAGATTCTTGTCTCCGGCAAGGACAGAAAACTGTCCTGCGCCTTGGCTGCATCGACTAACTCAAGAATTCGCCGCTTGAGACCCGTGTCCTCACCACACTCTGCATCGAGAAATGACTCTCGCTCTTTTTCGTCTTGGATGCGGTTTGCCGAGACAAACAACTCGCGTTCGTTCATGCTGAAAATCCACCTCGGAACTCGAACCGGCTTCAAGCGAATTCGCCGCTCATCAAAAAACACGTTACGTTTCCTAACGTAATCTCATGCGTTTTTTCCGTATCGGTTCGGCAAAGAATTTTTAAATTCAAGCTGGCGGAGGTGCTTTTCGATCCAACTCGGCAAATAGATCGCCCGTGTTAAAGGTCCACTGAGGCAAGACCGGTCCCCCGTGTATCATCTCGCCATCGTCAATCACCCTAACATCCTCGGAGGTAGAGTAGACCGCGATCGTTCGGCACCGGGGATCAACCATCCACACGAGCTTCACCCCGCCCTGAAAATACTCGCGACGCATTCGAGCCATTTCAGCACGCGTGTTACCTCGACTTAAGACCTCGATGGCAAAATCAGGCACTAACTCTGGAACAGCCACTTCTGGGATGACGCCATTGGGAAGATTCGCCCAGCTAACAAATGCAATATCCGGGCCACGCACTACGCCCGGATACAACAACGTCATTCCATCAGCTCCCGTTACGATGCCAGCATTCATGGACTCGATATAATTGCCCAACCATCTTAATAAAACTGCCGCAATCATGGATTC
>JBEBHM010000370.1:0-8452 GCA_040080875.1 Pirellula sp. | reverse complement strand
CGAGTACGAGTACGAGTACCATTTCATTGAGTACGAGTACGATATTAACCTACGAGATGTGGGTAATGATGAGGGCTTTGGTCCGTGGGTCGCTCTTGCCGAGTGCGACTGTCCCGATTCGAAGTCACTCCGATTGAAGTTCCGCCATGCGAAGATCGCACCCGGCAGGTGCGACCCACTATCATTTACTCGGGCGCTTGCAAAGATATGAGATGCGGTTCGCGTTCTCGCAAACGGCGCAGCTGGCCGCATGCGGCTTGTATGTCGTTCCCTTTGCGTTGGCGGAACATGACATTGATACCGCCTTCGAGTAGGATTTTTCGAAACTGGTGAATCGATTCCGCCGCAGGCGTATCGTAAGGCAGGCCTGGAACTGGGTTGTATGGAATCACATTGAGCATGGCGGTACGGCCCCTGAGTCGCTGCACCAATTGCTCGGCACAAGCGGCAGAATCGTTTAGGTCTTTAAGCAAGACATACTCGAAAGTTAAACGACGACCGGTTGCATCGAAGTACCGATCTGCAGCGGCCATAATCGCTTCGATTCCGATGCTTTTGTTGACAGGCACCAGTCGCGTGCGAAGTTCATCGTTGGGTGCATGCAAGCTGATGGCCAGCTGATAAGGGGAGTTGCTCTCGGCTAACTTGTCGATGGATGGGGGCAATCCGACAGTGCTGATGGTGATACGCCGCGGACTGATCCCAAGCCCGATTTCGCTATCCTTAGCAACTTCGAGCGCCTCGAGCACTCGAGGCAAATTCGCTAGCGGCTCTCCCATCCCCATCATGACGATATGACTGAGACGCTCTTCGGGATCGAGCCGTTTCTGAAGTTTAAGTATCTGTTCCAGGATTTCGCCACGGGTCAAATTACGGTCGACACCATCCAGACCGCTTGCGCAAAAAACGCATCCCATAGCGCATCCCACTTGGCTGCTGATACAAACGGACCGACGGAGCCCATCGCGCAGCAGGACGCATTCGATTCTGCCACCATCTGCAAGTTGAATCAGGAGCTTTTCTGTGCCATCTTCGGCCTGTTGGACCTCAGCCGTTTTGGATACGAAGATCGCAAAACTCTCGTCCAATTGGGAACGGAGGTTTTTAGGCAGGTCCGACATGTCTTGGAATGAGTCGGCTCGCTTTTGGTAGATCCAGGACAAGATCTGTTTGCCTCGGTATCGTGGCAAACCGCGATCGGTAAGCCATTCCGTTAGCTGGTTTTCCGACCATTCCAGGATATGGGCTTTGTTTGGTTGCGTGGATTCGCCAACGATTTCGATTGTCATTGGCAATATGATACCCAGAGTAGAACGATTGTCCCAATCGTTTGCGAGCAATTTGTCCCAATCGTTTCTGATGAGACTTGAATTCTATTTTGGCTCCTTCGCTCCGCGACGGTGTTACGAGTGAGGATTCACGCATGAAACAGTTCTCGCGAGAGTGCCGGGCACGTGCGATGGGAGAGTGCCGCGACGCTAGAGTGCCGGGCACGTGCGACGGGAGATTCTCGCGGCGGCGCGGAGCGACGCCTCCACAACCCTCTCAAACCGCGGCTAATTCCCAAGATCGAATTGGCGCATACGAATGAATAGGGTGCAACGGTTGTGGAATTACCGTTTGCAAGCGATATCATCGGTCGAGGGAAGAAAAAATGAGTGGTCAAGGCTCCACGGGCAACGTCATTTGTGCCATTGCAAGTTTCCTATACCCCGGTTTAGGGCAACTGTTCCAGGGCCGAATCCTTGCTGGCGCCGTGTTTTTCCTTACCGCTACCCTCCTTTGGTGCGTCTTGCTCGGCTGGATTATGCACATTTGGGCTACTGCCGATGCTGCGTTATTTCGCGCTTAACCATTGTCCGTCCGGAATATTGCAAGTCACAATTTCGCAACGGCCATCTCGATCGCCAGGCAGGATTGCCAACATCCCCACCTCGGGATTGGCTTCACAGTACTCGATCGATTTCTCGATCCCCATGACATAGAGTCCCGTCGCGAGAGCATCAGCCCAACCAGCTGACGGATGCAGAACGGTAACACTCAACATCCCTTCAGAAGGCCACCCGGTGCGAGGGTCGATGATATGCCCGAAGCGTTTGCCACGAAAATAAAAAAATTGATTGGCCGGCCCACTTGTTCCCAAGGCCTGATCTCGCAGAATTAGTGAGCCCAAGATTCGTTCAGACTGCTCTGGATGCCGAACGGCGATGCGCCATCCGACCGAACAATCCGGCGCTCGCTGGTCTCCCGCGCAAAGCAAACTGCTCTTTCCACCATGCAGAGCAAAATTTCGAACGCCAGAGTTTGTTAGCGTCGTGGCTGCACAATCGATTGCAAATCCCTTTCCGATTCCACCAGGATTTACTTCGATCGGTTTTTTGAAGACGACGGTGCGATCTTGGACATTCAATTCGATGAATTGTGACCCGACACATTGAAGCGATTGTTGGATCTCTTCGTTGGTGGGCATCTTGCCTTGGCGTCGATAGAACCCCCATGACTTCGATAGTTTTGCCGCCGTCATATCAAACGCACCGGCAGTGCGATGAAAGACAGCTAGACCCAACTGCAAGAGCTCAAAACAGGATTCCGAAACTCGGATAGGTTCGGATGCGGCTCGAGCGTTGACTAAGCTCAACTCGCTGCTGTGCAAGTAAACGCTGAGAATTTGCTCTAAGTAGGAAATCGAGTCGAGCGCCCGGATGGCGGCTTCTGGGCCACATTCCGGATCCCCAGGGTGCAAAAGCACTTCGAAGCGACATGCCATGGCATCCCGAGAAAATTCCAAAAGGACTGGCGACATGGTCTAGGGCACTTGGTGAAGTGCATGGCTCCGTAATTGGAAACGTAAGTGCGGGACAATGGAAGTTGGAAAATGCTATGATGAACCTGAACGTGTGGCAACGCTCCGCCATCAGGATGATCTGCGATTTTGATAACCCGATGAGTGAGCGCGGAACAAAAAATGGTAGCAGCGAAGGATGAAAAACAGCCACTGTCTATCGCGTCGGAATTGGGTCGACAGGATCGGCTAAGGTAGGGGCTCTGCGAAAACCTTGCAGCCCATTCCTGATTAGGGAACCTAATTTTACTGACAAGTAATCAACAATTTATGCCAACATCCCCTTTTGGGGGGTAACTGATGGCATGCAGTCACGATAGATTCTATCCAACTTACGAGCCGCTGGATTGCACGTTGTATGTGTGATTTATCGCCTTTACGGACGGCTCGATTCGTGAACTCCAACCCTAGAAAGTACTGATGTTGCGATGTGCTTACTGGCCATTCAATATCGCGTGGTTTCTGAAAGTCCCATCTTAGTCGCAGCCAATCGAGAGGAGTTTTTTGATAGAAGAAGTACGGCCCCCGCAATTCAATCGGGCAAGCCGCGAATCCTATGTCCTACGGACCAACGCAATGGTGGAACGTGGCTAGGAGTAAATCAGCACGGTGTTTTTGTAGGTATCTGCAATCGCCGAACGCTGGAACCTTTGGGAAGCAATCGTTCGCGCGGACTAGTGTGCAAAGAAGCCCTCAAATCGACTTCGTCACATCAGGCCTTGCAACGCGCACTCGAAGAGTTTGAAAAGCATCAAGTCGAGGCCTGCAATCTACTGATCGCCGACCGAGACGCAGGATTTGTGATCCACCACGAGTCTGAAAACGAAGTCGTCGAAATGCAAAATGGGCTCAATATCATCGGGGGACGGAATCTCAACGATCCACGCGATGAGCGAGTTCAGTTAGCGAGCCGATTGTTAACGTTGCAGACACTTGATTCGCCAGTGAAGTTTCTCGCAGTGGCTAGCAAAGTTTTTGCGAGATCGCCTTCGCCGGCGGGACGGGCCAATATGGTTTTGCGGGGTGCAGATTATGGAACCGTTTCGAGCACGCTGATTGCCCTTGGGGCAAAGCCACGAGACGCGATATATCAGTTCGCCGATGGACCAGCAGACGAAGCTAGGTACGAAGACTATTCTCCGCTCCTTCGCGATATCCTCAGCAGAGGACTTCGCGAGGCGCGAACCAAGGTTTCGCTTAGCGAAGTGGACTAAGCCTGTCGACCACACCACACTAACAACAAGGCCGTGATTTGTACTCCAAGTCACGGCCTTTTGTTTTTAGTCCGATCAGTTTCAGCGCGATCGATCAACCTACCTTGGGCACTTCGAATCCTGCCCGCTGGACTCGAGCTTGCATGGCCGCGGCAACTTCGTCTCCTTCGATCTGTTCTGTGGCCGCATTCCACTTGATTTGTCGCCCGAGTCGCCCAGCAATGGCCGACAAGTGACACATATTCATCGTTTGCAAGTGGGAGTAAACGTCGGAAACCGGCAGACCACCTTCGCGAATGCATCGATAGAAGTTTTCCTTGTGTCCCTCGAACGGCTTGCTCTTGTAGAGAGTTGCGAGATCGTCGTCAGTAAATGCGTCTTTGTCCCAGGCTTCTTCGATCGGTAGCCCTTCGATCTTCTCTCGGCTTACGAAGATGCGTCCTTTGGATCCTTCGATCAGCAGACCATTTCGCCCTTCGCTTGAGACGACGATTTCAAGTCCGTTCGGCATTTTGTGAACGATGTTGAAGTAGTGTGCCGTGTTGAAATAATTATCCTGCGTTGTTTGCCCGTTTTTCATTTCGACCGGATGTTTGCAATCGGAACCATCGACCGAGACTGGGCCGGATCCTTGTTCGGTGAGCTTGGCAGCCCAAATTGCGATATCGATATGGTGTGCACCCCAATCGGTGAACTTGCCGCCCGAATACTCGTACCACCAACGGAAATCGTTGTGACAGCGTTGTTTGATGTAGTCGACCTTGGGTGCCTGCCCCAGCCACATATCCCAATCTAAGTTGGCGGGTGGTGGTGTTTTTTCGAAAGGGCCACCTGTTGGGCTACCATTGATTCCGCAGGTAATCTTTTTCAGGTCGCCAAGCAGACCTTTATGGCACATATTGACCGCTCGGAGAAATAGGTTTCGGGAGGAACGTTGTTGGGTCCCGACGAAGAAGACAAGATTCGGATTGGCTTTGCAAGCGGCGCGGATGCGAAGGTTTTCCTCGAGCGTCAGCGTGAGCGGTTTCTGACAAAAGACGTGCTTGCCAGCCTGCAACGCTTCGATGGCAATTTTGGTGTGCCAATGGTCAGGCGTGACGACGCTGACGACGTTGATGTCTTTGCGTTCGAGCAGCTTGCGGTAGTCTGTGAAAACATCGGCTTTGCCTTTACCGATTCGCTCGTTGTCGCGAGCCCGCTGGGCATGGTTGGCATCTACATCACATACCGCTACGATGTCACCAAACCTCGCATGCGCGGTGGCATCACCTGAGCCCATTCCACCAAGACCTATGCAACCGATGGAGAACTTGTCGATCGCGGAAACTGCCTTGACATCTGCGGAGGCGGTCTGAATGTACGGAATCATCGTCGCAGCCGTAGCGGCTGCCGAAGTGGATTTAAGAAAACTGCGTCGATTGTTACGTGTCATGAAAGGATTCACTCCAATTGGTGAAAGAGCAAGTTTAGGATGCGTACGGCTCGAAACCTTCCATTCTGCACAGCCGACGCGCCAAGGAAACCCCCCAAGGCCCATAAATCGACCGTCAACTCTCAACCGCTCCGCACAGATGTCAATGCCTGTGCACAGCTGAAGAACTCGTTCGCTCAATCATAAATCAAAAATCGCAAATCAAAATTACCTCATCCCTCAACCCTCAACGCATTTCAGCATGGAAATCTCGGAAGCCTATCGTTTTTGCCCAATCTGCGGGACCGCGCGATTGTTGGTCGGGGAGCATCGACCGTTTAAGTGCCAATCGTGTCGACACACCAGTTTTTTTGGGCCCGTCACAGCCGTAGGTGGTGTCATCGCGAATGACAAGGATCAAATCTTGCTCATCGAGCGGGCGAGGGATCCCGGTCTGGGCAAGCTCGGGATGCCCGGCGGATTTGTCGATCCGAACGAATCTGCCGATGTCGCACTTCGGCGGGAGATTCGTGAAGAAGTGGGGATCGATGTCGGCAACCTGACTTATCTCATGACCGCACCCAACACATACCTCTACAACGGTGTCTATTATCCGGTTCTCGACATCTACTTTCACGCGTTCGCCGAACCTCACCAAATCGTTCGTCCGGAGGGGACCGAAGTTTCAACTTGGCTGTGGACTGAACTGACCTTGGAGGTTCTTGATCGGATGGCCTTTCCATCCAACCGACATGCGCTGGAGCACTATCTGAATTTGGCTAGTGCGTCTTCAACGCTCAATTACCGGGCTGGGCGCAGTGGATCTTGTTAAAGATCCCTGAACCACAGGACCTTTAACAAGGTCCACTACCCAAAAAACCAATCTGGACAGAGCTCTAGGGGGCGTTGATCGCCCCTGCCCGCTTGCAGGTGATGATGCGTTGCACTACTTGTTCTCTAGCTCGTTTGTGTTCGCTAGCTGTTCAATCACTTTCGCCAGGCCATCAACCACTTTCGACAAGCGTTCAAAATCGATCTTGTCGAACGTATCCGAAGGCAAATGATAGTGAGGATAACGGAACAGTGCGGTATCGGTGACCATCAAACCCGAGTAACCTTCCTGCCAAAACGACCAGTGATCGGACCAACCGACGCCACGGATTTCGCCCGGCAACGACGCACCATACGCTGGAAAACTCGAGTGCTGCTTGAATGCTTTGAGAACCTTGTCGAGCGATGGGCGCGATGACAAGTTTCCTACGAACCCAATGAAGTTACCTGTGCTTGGATACAAGTGGGCGATGAGCGGTGGATATTTTTGGCTGTTGGGTTCATCTGTGTAGAACCCCATGGTCTCAAGGCTTAGCACCAACTGAATGTCATCGTTTCGTTTGCGACACTCTCGAGCGTAGACCCATGAGCCCATCATTCCGTCTCTCTGAAAAAACGGCGGCTCCTCGTTGGCAAACAATACAAACCGTACGGTTTTGGCAAGCTTCGCTCGTTTAAGCCTTTCTGCTATCACGGTCAGAGCGGCGACACCGGTGGCGTTGTCGTTTGCCCCTGGAGTCCCGCGAGCACTATCGTAGTGGGCGCCGACTAGCAAGATCTGCTTTGGACTAGTCGATCCGATTTTTTCTGCGACGAGATTGTGACAATCAACCCCGTGAACTTGAAACGTCTGACGATGAACGTCATAGCTAGACGTTTCAAGCAACTTCTGCAGATAGTTGGCTGCTTCGGTAAGTTCTTTCGGCTTGGCCAGATTTCGTTCACCGATAGAGTCAGCAAGATGACGCACCACTTCGCGAAGACGCGACTCGGTTTGTTTCAAGTCAACATCCTGAGCGTTCGATCGTGGGGTGAACGGAAGACAGAGCGCAACCCAATGAAACAAGATAAGCGATGCCCACGGCAAACCGGGAGCTGGTGGCATAGCCGACCAGTCTGTAAAAATTTGCGCAACACAGACTGGAAACCTATACCACATGGGAATTTTTCGGTCTGCCGATCGTTTTATTCGCCTTCCAAATCTTTGCCTTTGGGCTTGGCTGTTTCCTTGCCTCTTTCCTTGTCAGCTCCTTTGTCTTTTTCCCCGACGGGTTTTAGCTCGCTGCGCGCGGCGCCTTCTGGCGGTTGTGCCTTGATGACGGCAGGAAGTTCTTTGCCTTTGGCGATAAAGGTCATCGAGATGCTATTGACGCAATGCCGGATGTTCTTTTGGGTGAATCCTTCGTTCTGGAACACATGTCCCAAGTGTCCATCGCAGTTTTTGCAGGTGATTTCTATGCGGCCCGAACCATCGGCATCAAGTTGTCTGCGAACGGCACCTTTGATTTCATCGTCGAAGCTTGGCCAACCGCAGTGACTTTCGAATTTGTCCTTGGAGTTGTACAGGGGAGCATTGCAATGGCGACAAATGTAAGTCCCTTCCGCTTTGTTGTTGGTGTATTTACCGACCCAAGCGGGTTCGGTCCCTTTAAAGAGAATGACTCGTTTTTCGTCCGAGCTTAGTCGGTTGAAGATGGGTTCGCTTTTCATTTTCTTCGAATTGGATAACGCGGTCGCTTTTGCGGATTTGCTCGACTTGGCAGAATCTTGGTCGTCGGACTCCTTTGGTTTCGGCGACTCCTTTTTTGAGCCCGATTCCTTAGGTGGATCGAATGCGTAGGACGAGATACTGCCAACCGCTGTGAGTGTGGTTGCGAGAACAATAAATAAGATGGATCGCTTCATTTGTGCCTCAAAGTAAGATGGATGTTGGCAAAATGGAATTACTAAATACGGAGGGGTTTGAGTTTTGGAGTTTGGAGTCGGGAAATCGCCACATCAGGATAATACCCGGCAGCTCGACGTCTCCGACATTATACACTTTGTCAACCAAGAAATAGGTCGGATTCTGGAATCGAGACAACTCGAGCGTTTCGACGCTCGAGCCGGCCCCTGCCCCGCCCCCCGCCTCCAGTCTCGAGCCTTCAGTACTTG
>JBEBHM010000369.1:0-8458 GCA_040080875.1 Pirellula sp. | reverse complement strand
CGCTAGCGCACTCCGATTGGCAGCCGAGTTCAAGATTCCGATTTGGTTGGATAGTGCCGCCGATGCACATATGATGATTCCGCAAATCAAAGCGGCAGGAGTGAACGTTCTCTTGCATCCGACTATGGCTCGTGCCTCGGGTGGCAAAGAGAATCTTTCGTTCCAGACGGCAAGCAAGTTGCGAGAGGCAGGAATACCGTTTGCAATTCAAGGTGGGTACGAACCGTACGTCCCCAAAGTGCGCGTCGTATTGTTCGAGGCGGCCATGGCCATGGCGCATGGACTTAAGTACGAGCATGCGATCGAATCGATCACGATTGCACCCGCAAGAATTCTCGGAATCCAAGATCGCGTGGGCTCGCTCGAGGTCGGGAAGGATGCAGATTTGGCACTGTACGATGGCGACCCATTCGAATACACCAGCCACTGCATTGGGGTGGTGATTAATGGGTTGATGGTTGATGGTTGATGGTTGATGGTTGAGGGTTGATGGTTGATGGTTGATGGTTGATGGTTAAGGGTTAAGGGTTAAGGGTTAAGGGTTAAGGGTTAAGGGTTAAGGGCTGAGGGGCTAAGGGGGGCTAGGCTTGAGGGTCTTGAAAGGAGTTGATGACGGATCGACATGGTATTCATGGATGTTTTGAGCTCATCCAATAGTAACGGAATCTCCAATTGTTCTAGTCGAAGATCTGCCCAGCCCGGGCGAGTGCCTGCCACTCGATTCTTATCCAGCTTAACCATCCAACTCCAAATGCGATCCATATCTTCTTGGACCAGTTGGTGCCAGCGGTGTCGCCGTTGTGCTTCAGCGGCAATTGACTGTATAGAACTGAGGCCAGCCAGCGTGGCCAGTTCGGGGAGTTTGCCCTTGACTGGCGTATCCTGTTGCTTGTGTGCGTTCTGCTCCCTCAATTTGCGTTCCGATTCGCAACGGCTAATCGCACGAATGATCCATGCGATGGGTTGCGGGGACGGTTTCTTGGACTTGAGCGATTTCTCAACCGTTCCAATCGCATCCAAATACCGGCCTGTGCGCAAGTAGAGCAACGCTAACGTGTCGTAGTAAATCCCATCCTTTCTCTTGAGGCATAGCTTTTCCATCGCAGGTATCAATGCGTCGACGTCAATTGTGGAATTATTGGCTAACGAGGCAGTCCACAATTGAGCGTTGATCTCGGAGGGAACATTGGAGGGGATTTGTACCAATTGATGGCAATAATCGTTGTATGCGTCTATTTCTTTTGGAGATCCTGTTTCAGACTTGAGGGCAACGCGGGCTAGGTTGGCCAGCCATTGGATGTGCTCGCTTGTGGTCGTTGGCTGAATCTGCTGGAGCACTGTTTTGGCTTCCTCCAATCGACCTCCGTCGATCAATAATTGGACGAGCAAGTACCGATACGACAGGTCATTCGGTTGGCTTTCGGCAATAATTTGACCATGGAAAACAGATGCGTGGTGGTCAAATCGCAAGACTGCAAATGTGAGACGCTGCATGTGCCAACTTCTTGCGGCTTCTTCTGGTGCCATCTCGTTCTTTTCGTCCATTGGATCTAAACTATAGAGCCAGAAATGCGAACTCTCGACCCGGATGATCTTCCGACCATCGTTGCTGAACGAAACCAAGTTGTCTTCACCACGCGCGTCTTCAAATTTGAGCAACTCCGCTCCCATCGTTACATCGAAAAGGCGAATCGTCTCGTCTTGACTGGATGTCACCAGACGTTTCCCATCCGGGCTAAAGGCGACTGAGGTAATGCTTTTGCGGTGTCCTTTCAGCGTATGCTTTGGCGTCACAACCCCGTGAGATTTGATTCGATCCATATTCCAGACGTAGACTTCTTTCTCGTTCGTTGCGATCGCAAGCTGTTTAAAGTCGGGGCTGAATTGCAACTCGTTGACATCGGCTACCGTGTTGCCATCACCGAGTTTCCTGAAGGTATCGATGTCCCAAAAAGTAATCGATTGATTGCAAGCGGCCGCAAGGATGCGTTCTCGAATGTGTATGGCAGCCGCTGTCACTTCTGACGATTGGCTCCCCTCGACGCTCTGCGGTGACACAGACCAACTACCGATAGAATCAAATGTCTCAAGGCTCCATAGATGAGCTATGCCGCTCGCATCGACGGAGATCGCTTGCTCCGAATCCAAAACTGAAGCGAAAGCGATCCTGTCGCGATGGCCCTCGAAGGTTCCTGTTTCTTTTCCTGACTCAGCGTCCCATAATCGAACGGTACAATCCAAGGATCCTGAAATCAACCAACGTCCGTCTGCAGAATACTCAAAGGTAGTCGGCCAATCCTGATGTCCCAGCAGCGTCGCCTCGCGTTTCAGGGTATTCGAACTCCAGATTTCGATACGGGGCTTGCCGCTGTACGCTAGCGGTTGGGTTTTGTTTCGCTGGAAGGCGATGGCAAACTGTTGCTTACCAGGACGGAAATCGACTGCCGCGATCGAGCCTCCTGACGTTGATCCTGATCGCTGGTAGGGACTTGGACGTTGCAGGTCCCATATCCGGCAAGTCCCGTCGGCTCCTGCGGTCAACAGCCGTCTACCTTTCGAATCGAAAGAGACATCTCGAATGTGTCCTCTGTGGCCAGCGAATCGATGCAGGATACGGCCCGACTCCGCATCTCTCAAATCGGCTACTTCGCCAAACACGGCCGTTGCATAGGTTTGCCCGTCGGGTGCGTACTCGATGCGTTGGCCATAGGGACGCACATAGCTAGACTCCCTTTTCATTCGATTGTTTTCCCACCGATAAACCGTTACCTCGCCAGTGAATTTCACGACCTGAATGCGACTCATGTCGGGGGACCACTCGACCACGCGTGTATCGCCTTGTTTGCTCATCGCAAATACCTCATTACCCGTTGCAAGTTCATGAATCGCAACGGATCCATCGCGGCCGGAGGAAGCGACGTATCTTTCATCGGTGGACAGGCAGATACTGAGGACCATCTGACCGTGAGGTTTGAACTCCCGAATTTTCTCACCTGATTCGCGCGCATACACCGTAATGACACCGCGAGTGTCTCCCACCAAGACGTATTGGCCACTGTGGTCGTATAAGGATGCACAAGCGTTGACGTTAGCATACTCCCGGCGTAGTTTGCCAGTAGACAATTCCCATTCCAGGACCTTGCAGTACTTGCCTGGCGTCTCCCAAACCATTCCGCTTGACAGAATCGATTTTCCGTCTGGGCTGAAACTGACGGAGCCGATCGAGCACGCAGGGTGTCCCTCAAGTTTCCAAATGACCTTGTTGGCATCGACATCCCAAACATAAATTGTTTGGGCTCGGTCTGTTCCCCACTGCCCATGCCCAGTGACGACATGCTGACCACTTGGACTTAGCGCAGCTGCCGCCAATACTTGATCGCTGACAGGAGAGGATTGCCAAATGGGTTCGTTGCAAAGTCGATCAACAAAATCCCACTCCCAATTGCGTAGATCGGATCGACAAGATTGCAAGAGTTCTTTGGCACGCTCCGTATTTTGCGCTCGTTGTTCCGAGTAAGCCAGGGACATGTCGCGAATGTAGATCAGTTGTTGACCGCGTTCCTTCTCAATTCTTTCGGCGGTCAAGCTCGCCTCGGAGCGTCGCCACAGCCATGTCGTCAAAGCCACCGCGATCAACATGGAGGAAATCAGGACAACGAGTGTCGGATTGCGTTTGCCCCACTTATAGACTTGTTCTGGAAGAGTCGCGGGTTTGGCCAAAATGGGCTTTGCCTCTAAAAATCGCTGCAGGTCGTCGGCTAGTTCCAGCGCCGTTGCGTAGCGGGTTTGGGGTAGCTTGCGAAGGCACTTGAGACAAATTGTTTCGAGATCGATGGGGATCCTGCGTTGTAAGTTGCGAGGTGGAATCGGCTCGTCCTCGCAGACTTGTTGGAGAGTTTCCTGAGTCGACGACGCACAGAAAGGTGGGCGGCCAACTAGCAATTGGTAAAGAACTGAACCCAGCGAGTAGACATCGCTCTGCGGTCCAACGGGACCTATCGTGGAATCAATCTGCTCGGGGGACATATAGCTGGGTGTACCGGCCGTTTTCGAATTCGCAGCTTCAGCTGACCGTGAGCACTCCATCGCCAAACCGAAGTCTACAATCTTGGGTTCGACTCGAATCGCTTCGAGTATTCCACTCGGTTTGCCAACGTCGCTGGTTACGGATGTTCCTCTTTGCAAACCTTGAACACTTAAGAGAATCGCTTCGGGACGCTTGCTGGGTGCTAACAGAATGTTGCCTGGCTTGAGGTCGCGATGGACAACCCCTTTGGAATGCGCAAAGTCCACGGCCCTGGCAACAATACTCATCAACTGTGCCGCGACCTCGGGACGAAACGGTCGATTGCGAATCGCTTCGGCCAGACTTCCGCCTTCGACATACTCCATCGAAAAGAATGGGAAACCTCCACTCAATCCAACCTCGTGGATCGGCACGATGTTGGGGTGTTGCAAACTGGAGGCAAGTTCGGCCTCCCTTTGAAAGCGAACCAGCTCGCTTTGATCGAGGCGATCCGGAGAACTGAGGGTCTTGACGGCAACGATGCGTCCCAGGCTGCGTTGATGGGCTCGATAAACGACCCCCATTCCACCCCGGCCTACTTCCTCGAGCAACAGATAGTCGCCAATGACACCTAGGATCGGCTCATCGATTTCAATCTCTTCCGTCGATACGTTGCCTGCGAACGGTGTGTCGAAATCATGAACGCTAGAGAGGACATCCGCGTCGGACATCGCATCCGCAACTTGGAAGAGTTTGACCAGTTCGTCCTGAAGATCAGGAAATCGTTGAGTGAACTCCTGAACCAATGCTTGGCTGGTCGATTCCAAGCCGGACTCTTGTCGATACAAGTGTTCAAGGTAAAGTAATTCCAGGATCGCATCCCGATCCGACTGCAATTCTGGAAAGTGAGCTAGGATTGTCTCAGTTGCAACGGTGGTTTCGCCGCGGCCCACGAGTTCGCGCAAGTCCTCCGCAGCTTTCGCCATCGAGTTGGCGGAATTGGCCAACGGATCAAACTGCGATGGTTTGAGAGACATGAGAAAAAACGACTATTGGAAATTCTGCACGGACAATTACGGTTGTATTACATATGCACTTATATGTTAACATTGTGTAATACTCCTATTCCAGAAGCAGCCCAAAGAGTGACGCGAGAACTGCGAGAATTTTGAAAATCGATGGAAAATCCCCCCCTTAGCGACTTTGCTGAACTATTTCAACGAGCCACCTTGGGGGATATCGCAGCTCAAGAAACCATTTGTCACCAATACGAACGACAAGTGCGCATCGTAGTTGGCATCTTGCTGGGCCCAAAGCTTAGGCCCCATTTGGACACGATGGACTTGATCCAATCCGTCCACCGCAGTCTGCTAATCGGAATAAAGAACGACAAATTCGCTGTCGCGTCGGCGGAAAAATTAGTTTCGCTTGCTTGTACCATCGTTCGCCGAAAGATCGCGAGGAAATGGCGAGTCCTTCGACGCCAAGTGCAGTTGCAAAGGATACCGACAGGGGACGCTTCGTATATCTCAAGCATCTTGAGCTCAATAGCCAATCCACATGCAGGGCCAGCCGAGATCGCTGAGTTCGATGACAAGCTGGAACAGCTTTGCGGTCAAATGAACGACGTCGAGCGGATCATGGTGGAAATGCGACTTCACGGGTGCACCAACGCGGAAATCGCCGAACGAGTCAAGATTCATCCGGTGGCGATTCGGGCTCGCTGGACACGCCTTAGGCAACGTTTCGAAGCGATGGGCATCTTTTCAGACTGGGTATAACGGCACCACAACACTTGCTTTTTCAAAGTAGCAAGCGCTTGGCTGTAGCCACGAAAACGATGGCATCTGCGGACGGCACACGGAGTATGCCTGCTCCTATTCCATCATCGTTCGGTCGTCACTTTCGAAGTGAAATCAGGAACAGCACGAAAGCCATGAACGCAAAGCAGCAGACGCCAAGCAAATTGAATTGAATAGCAACTGTATCTTTGGCTTCCTTTTCGACCTCCTCGCGAGAGGATGTAGGCTGCGCCTTTTCTAGATCCGAAACGATCTTTGACTCCCAGATCTTCTCGGCGTTGACGCTATCCAATCGGCTTTCCCAGAGCTTGTTGCCGAGCGCCGCTTTGAGTGTACTGCTATCGATCGCCGTATCGCCTGCGGCTTGTCTCGCTTGTTTCTCCGATTCGATCATGCGATCGTCGAGCTTATTGATGCCGACAATCAGCATTGCGACGATGACGCCCGCCAATGCTCCACCCGCCACGAGCCCCGTTGCGAACAGGTTGCCCTTTCCAAGCTCGTCTTCGGCAGATGTGTGCTTGCTCTCAGCGCCGACTCCGCGAACCTTGTCGGATAATCCTCGGACCGCTCCGCCAACAAAGATCGGGAGAGTCGTCGTCAGTGGTAAATACAAGCCGACCGCGAACGAAAGCGACTTGACTCCACACAACTCCATCGTGATGGCGATGAAAGCACCCACCAAAACGAATTGCCAATCGAGGTTGCTAGAAATAAGGCCTCGGACCAGAGTGGCCATGAGCGTTGCTTGCGGTGCGGGATAGGTTGGTGTACCTATCGCATGTGTGATGTTAGCGGCTCGCATCTCGTTGGTGGGCGTATCCAGTACCCAAACCGTAAGTCCAATCACAAAGGACGATACGATGACACCTATAAACAAAGAGAGCTGCTGGTATTTAGGGGTTGCACCCACTAAATAGCCAGTCTTCAAGTCCTGACTCGTGGCACCTGCGTTTGCGGCCGAAATGCAGATCATGCTTCCAACGACCAGCACCATCGGTTCGTATTTGATATCGCCCGCCCAGCCAAAAGCGATGAACACAAGCGCCGTTCCCATAATCGTGGCGATCGTCATCCCCGAGATAGGACTGTTGGACGAGCCAATAAGACCGACGATTCGACTGGCAACCGTTACAAAGATAAATCCAAACACGACCACCAAGACGCCGATGGCTAACTTTTGGTAAGCCGTATCGCCGGGGATATTGGGCATGGCAACCATCAACGCGATCAGCCCAAGGCTACCGAGAATTACGACCAAAATCGACAGGTCGCTCTCGGTTCTCAACCGCTCTCCTTTTTCGCGCGACAGCAACGAACGAACGGCCTCTTTGAACGACGCGACGATGGTTGGAAAGGTCTTGAGGAGAGTGATGAAACCGGCGGCCGCAACCGCGCCTGCTCCAATTTGTCGGATGTAGGCTCGATAGATCGCATTGGACAAGTTCCCAAAGGTATGCGTCTCTGCATTCCATCCAAAATCAGGAAGACTAAATCCAAGCTTCACCAATTGAGCAGCGATCGTGTCGGCAGGAACTACCGTTGCCATGAGCGGAATCAAGGCGATCCAAGCCAACACGCCCCCCGCGACGAGAATGCCACTGATTTTGGGTCCGATGATGTATCCGACTCCTAAGTACTCTGGCGTGATCTCTCCACCGACCTGTGTTGCTGGAAGATATTTGTTGGTGGCGGTCGTAACGTACTTCGGAGTCTCGGCAATGAGGTGAAACACTTTTTGGAGGGCCGCATAGACGAACGCGAAACCAAGACCCATATAGGCAGTCGTCGCAAAGTTGCCTCCCTTTTCACCCGCGATCAATACCTGTGCACAGGCAGTTCCCTCAGGGTAAGGTAACGAGCCATGCTCTTTGACAATCAACGGGCGACGCAATGGGATCATCATCAATGTTCCGAGAATCCCACCAAAGATGGAGATCATCAAGATCGTCCAGTATCTAAAGTAGTCCAGTCCTACTCCATTGCTTAAGAAGATAAACGCCGGCAAGATAAAGACGACCCCCGCAGCTACACTCTCTCCGGCTGAGCCACAGGTTTGAATGATGTTGTTTTCTAAAATCGACGTCTTCAAGATCCGCTTGCCAATCGAGATGGCTAAAACGGCGATGGGAATCGAGGCCGATACAGTCAGACCGGCTTTCAACGCCAGATATACTGTGGCGGCTCCAAAGAGCACACCGAAAATCGAGCCCAACAATATGGCTCGCCACGTGAACTCTGCAACCGACGTGTTCTCCGCTGGAATGTATGGCTTGAACTCGGTTGATTCTTGCGAAGCATTCGACATGGCGACCTCGTGGTTCGAGTTTGGTTTGATACAATCCAGCTCGCTCTCGGTCGATTCGAATCTGTTGATTTACCATGAGCGCTGGGTGAGATTGTCTACCTTTTTGCGAAGGTTAGCAACTATGCATAACAGATTGCTTGCCCAAGGCCGCATCCATCGCATACACTTGCCATGTAGCAGCGTATCTCCGAGACCCCAACGTAGCAGCGTATCTCCGAGACCCCAACGTAGCAGCGTATCTCCGAGACCCCAACGTAGCAGCGTATCTCCGAGACGCTGGCAGGAGCATTACGGTCCGCCTCGGAGATGCCGACCTACGTCACACATTCAACCATTTCATAG
>JBEBHM010001109.1:0-2215 GCA_040080875.1 Pirellula sp. | reverse complement strand
ATTTTGGATGGAGCGGATGCTTGCATGCTGAGTGGCGAGACGGCGATCGGTGATTTCCCAGTCATTACCGTCGATACGATGAACCGGATAATGCTCAGCACAGAAAAGTTGCTCAAGACACAACCTCAAGATGCGAAGACTCGTTTTTTTTCACGTGTGCATCCGATTACTTCGGCCGTGACACATAACGCTGCGAATATAGCAGAGGCCATTGATGCCAAGTTGGTCGTTGTTGCGAGCCGAACCGGTGGCACGGCGTGGGTCAAAGCCAAACAACGAAACTACATTCCGACGCTAGGCGTAAGCGACTCCGACCATACGCTTCGTCGCATGTGTCTTTTTTGGGGCATAATGCCACACAAAGTCAAGAATCTCGACAATCCCGAAGCGCTGTTTAATGAAGTGACTCAATGGGCCGTCCAACGCGGTATGCTCGAGGCAGGTGATCGGGTCGTTTACGTAACAGGAACTGGGCTGATCAATAATACGCACAATTTGCTTGTCGTGCATGAAGTACCAAGAGCCGAATGATGATCATGCCGAAGATTTAACGCGCAGCAAGCGCACAAGCGAGTGCCGCGCGTTGCAATTGTCTTTAAGCATCGTACGGAACTATTGGGTTTTAGCTGCATCTGATGTTTGCATAAAACGCACAAAAACTGCCTTACCCGCACCGTTCTCCCAGTCGCCACAATCGGACCGATCGGACGAGGGATTTGTTAAACTAGCCACAGTTATCCGGATTGGAGCTTTTGCAACAGCCCTCGACTTCATATCCTTGATAATTAGTCCGTTCGTTTGCTAATTCCGACTTATGGAATGCAAGCAAACCTTTCGATTGTTGGGTGGCCTAGGGCCATTTAAGTCATTTTGTTCCTCGTTTCGCATTGATCACCAGCTATGGCTTCCGGACCATCGGATGAGAATGTAGAGAATACCAAACGCCACATCCGGACCTTGGTCAACGAGATTACGGAGCTTTCCAAATCCGAAGCGAAAGCGGCTGAGTATTACCCAGCCGTGCTGCAGCGAATTATTTCGGCGCTGGCTGCTTCAGGCGGTGCTGTTTGGCTGGTAGACGACGAAGGCAGTATGCGATTGGCCCATCAGATCCAAATGGATCCGAGTTTGTTGCAAGCCAACAACCATGAAGCCATGTTGCACGGTCGGCTTTTGACTCGCCTGTTTTCACAGGGGCGAGCCGAATTGATTCCACCTATGTCGGGATCTGGCGAGGAGTCCGGGGAAGGCAACCCAACCAGGTTTCTTTTGGTAACCGCCCCGTTGGTTTCCAACAAGCAGCCGGTCGGCTTGCTTGAAGTCATGCAGCGTCCCGACTCGCCCGCCGAAGCACAGCGAGGTTATCTACGATTCCTTGAACACATGACGAAGCTGATCGGGGATTGGATTCAAGGAAACGCTCTTCAGCAAGTCTCCAACCGGCAAGAAATGTGGCAACAGTCGGACCAGTTCGCTCGTCTCGTTCACGACAATTTGGATCTCAAAGATACCGCTTATACGATCGTTAACGAAGGTCGTCGACTTATTGAGTGCGACCGAGTCAGCGTGGCCATGCTAAAGGGTGGCAAGTTGAAAGTGGTTGCCATCTCAGGCCAAGACTCAATCGAGCACCGTTCGAATATCGTGCAGTCGTTAAACTCTTTGGCAACCAAGGTTGTGCGGAGCGGCGAGCCATTGTGGTATGACGGCTCCATGGAAGACTTGCCCCCTCAAATCGAGGAAGCCATCGAGGACTACGTCGATCTGTCGCATGGACGGACGATTACGGTTTTGCCAATCCGTCAGCCGGAACGCAAAATCGAAGGTGATGTATTGGCGGCGAGGAGTGAAACCAGCGAGACTCGCATGCGACGCGACATAATCGGTGCCTTGATCGTCGAGCAAATCGAGACACAGCTTTCACGGCAAGTGCTGGAGGGACGGGTCGACTTGGTATACGAGCATACATGTCGAGCGTTATCTAATTCGCTCGCACATAGCCAAATCCTTTTCATGCCCGTTTGGCGGTTTTTGGACAAATTGACTTGGATGTTTCGAGGTTCGGCGCTGCCGAAAACAACGGCCATTCTCTCTCTGCTCGGCGTTGCATTGATTGCTTTGTTTGTCGTTCCGGTCGATTTTGACTTGGAGGGAAACGGCAAATTCAAGCCGAGCGTTGAAAGGCAAGTCTTCGCTCATGTGGATGGTGAAGTTA
>JBEBHM010001108.1:0-2215 GCA_040080875.1 Pirellula sp. | reverse complement strand
TCCCTCGCGTGCGCTAAAGACGACCACTGCACCATCGAGCACTCGCAAGCATCGCTCGACTTCGGCTGTAAAATCAACGTGACCTGGAGTGTCCAGCAAGTTGATCGAACATTCCTTCCAGCGAAACGTAACGCAGGCGGCAAAAATCGTGATGCCCCGTTGCTGCTCCTCGGGATCATCATCGGTTTCGGTCGTGCCGGAATCGACAGAGCCCGCTCGGTGTTTGGTGCCACTCATGTAGAGCATTTGCTCCGTAACGGTGGTCTTGCCCGCGTCGATATGAGCAATGATCCCAATATTTCGAATGTTAGAAAGTTCGCGAGCCATGGTTGTTGGATTCTGAAAAATGCAGCCAAAGCCGCTTTCCTGCAGCAGCTAGACGAAGGAATGTAACTTCGAAATGGAATCCAGACTAGGGCTTTGCGCTAGTGCCAGAAACTGGAAGTCCCTTCCGGTTTCTTGGATTGAGCCTCAGGCAATCGCCAAATGGCACACACACTGAACATCGGGCGCTTGCCGTGGGCCGGCTCGGTTGGAAGCCCAACCTACTGGCCTACTGGCCGTAGCTCCGGGCGCCGTTTTACGAAATGGGGGCGACAGTCTCGAACATTACGTCCCTAGGATTTCGGTGCGCAGTCGAGTTAGAAGTTCGACAGCATGGTGGATCTCAGACTTTTGACGTTCGCGATCCTGTGGAATTTCACGCTCGACGGTGAGCGGTCCCCGATATCCAATCTCCTTGAGCGTCATTAGATAAGCCCGCATATCGACCTGCCCTTTTCCGAGCGGCACTTCGGCTCCCCAAGTTACCCCTGGCTGGTCGCTCCAAGTAGCGTCTTTGCAATGAATGCTACGGACAAATGACCCGACCTGCTTGAGCGCAGCAATCGGCTCGCCTGTCCCATAGAGGATCATGTTGGCTGGATCAAAATTGATGAACAGATTCGGGCGTTGAGTATCTGAGATGAATTGGACCAATGCGTCTGCCGTTTCTTGGCCCGTTTCGAGGTGAACTGTTTGTTCGTTGTGTTTCGCGTGATCGCACATCTGCCTTGTTACGTCGACGATCTCTGTGTACTCGCGGGATTTCGTATCGTGCGGTACGACGCCCAAATGCAATCCGATAGCATTGCACCCAAGCAGTCTAGTGAAGTCTGAAATTTCTTTCATTTCGATCAAGCGGGCGGCCCGAGTTGCCACGGGAACTAGGCCGATCGTTTTTTCTACCGTTGGGATGTCGGCATAACTCTCACCGTCGAATCCGCCAAAAACGCACGTCAGTTCGATACCGTAGTCATCAAGTTTCGCAAGGAACTGTTCCGCTGCTTGAGGTGTTCGCCCTGCTGCGTGCGGCGTATGCAATTGGATCGATGGAATTCCAAGTTCTTTCGCCACCTCGAGGTGAACCCCCAAGCCAGCATCGATACTCGTAAATACACCGAGGGACCAAGGAGGTAGGCTCATGAATGCAACCTATAGCAATTCAAAGGAAAGGAAGGAGGGAAAGACGATCGTGAACAACAAATCAAAACACTAGCCGCCTATCATCCGCGAACGCGCCATCGCATCTTCGGCCATGGTAATGTAGCGTTGATCCTGAGTTCCCGCCCAAGCTCTTTGGTACGTTACGCTGAGTACCGTAAAGTTGGTCGAGTCGTTCGGTTCCAGACGACATGCTTCTTCGGCATGCTTGACAGCCAACTCGTGCTTGCCGGTGGCAGTACAAATTCTAGCGAGAGTTAAATGTGCCAGGACGTGGTCAGGCTCATCAGCCAAGATTGCTTCTAAAATGGCAGCCGCCTCGTCATGCTTGCCTTGGTCCTTTAGCTTCTCTGCTTCGTTATAGCGTTGCAGTACCGTTAACATCAGATTCGGATTCTTCTTTTAGCATCGGAATACCTGTTTTTTTCAAGCAGGTGGAATTTCACGAGAATTGTACCGGATCTTGCCAACCTGCATACGGCCTAGCAGATTCAGACAATCGTTCTACTTTCGACGTATCTATTCATTCCTTTGTGGGTTTGGTCGCGTTTGAGGTCGAATTCGGACTGGTTCCTTGGCTCGCAGTCGCTTCGGTAGGCACGCCGGCAGACTCGGGTACAGGTGGCTCAGGCAAACCCGTAGGCTCCAGCGACGAGGGTGGATTAGGGGGTGGGGTCGCTTGACTTTCCTGTCGCTTCATCTCGGCTTGCATCTTTTGGAGCCTCTCTTGCAC
>JBEBHM010000368.1:0-8490 GCA_040080875.1 Pirellula sp. | reverse complement strand
GTCGCACTCGGCAAGAGCGACCCACGGACTTTGGTCCGGTTGATCCAGTTGTAGCGATCGCCATTTCATGAGGTTTCCCACCGTGGTTTGGCTGTGGCTTAGATTCGGCATAACCGCTAGGTCATGCCATTACGGCATTTGCACCCGCAGAATTGCGTTCTTGTGCTTCGCCCATCCGTTTCGATAAGAAATCTCGCTACGTCGATCCGAATAGCATCATTGCCACTCAGTTGTAAATTCATTACCCCTCGGTTAACGAAATTAATATGGGCTGCTGCGATTCCTCGACGAGATCGAAACACAGATGGTTTTCATGCTTGTTGAAATCGACCGTAGCGGTTGTGACCCTAGCAATCCCGGCAGTCCAACAATCGGCTTGGGCTCAGGGACAAGGGTTTGCACCTCGCGGTACGCTTCCAGTTTCTGTCGCACCGTCGATCGAACATACGAATTCTATCGACCGGGCAAACAGTGCATTCCATCGTTCGCGGGACGAGCAATACGCCTTGATCTCACAAGAAGCCGACTTGATCGAACGGCAACAGTCCCTCCTGCGGCGTGTCATCCGGTTGGTTGCACCCACCGTGGTGCACATCGAGGCCATCAAAGATGAACCCGTTGCCGAGCGTGTTCCCGGCGCCAAGTTGGACACGAAGTCGTTAAGAACAGAGAACCGAAAGATCGAAGAGGCTGGATCTGGCGTCATAATCCAGATCGGCAAGAACAATTATGTGATTACCAATAGGCACGTCATCCATTCCGCTCATTTGTCGAACGTCAAAGTAGAGACCAGCGACGGTATTTCCTTGAAGCCAATAAAGGTGTGGGACGATCCCTCGACGGACGTAGCCGTCATTGATGTTCATCGCACTAACCTGCCAGTTGCGAGACTTGCCGATAGTCGCCAAATCGAGATCGGTGACTTTGTTTTCGCCGTGGGAAGCCCGTTCGGTTTAAACCATTCGGTGAGTTACGGAATTGTTAGCGCTAAAGGACGCCGTAACTTAGAACTGGGCACCAAAGCTATTGTCTATCAAGATTTCATACAGACCGATGCTGCGATCAACCCTGGAAATAGCGGGGGGCCTTTGATGAATCTCAAGGGAGAAGTGATTGGCATCAACACGGCCATTGCCAGCAACTCAGGGGGCAATGAGGGAATTGGTTTTTCGATACCTATCAATGTTGCCATGACGGTAGCGCGGCAATTGGTGGAAAAAGGCGAATTGCAGAAATCCTATTTAGGCGTGAGCGTCGAGCGAGCCTTCAACATGGATCCCCAATCCTCAACAGGTGACCCACGCCCACGGGGAGCATTCGTCAAGGTGATCAAACCCAACAGCCCGGCTGAGTTGGCGGGGCTTCGGTATGGCGATGTGATTCTGCAGTTCGATGGCACCCACGTAGAAAACGATGAACACTTGGTCCAACTGGTCCAGTTCACCACGCTGGAGCGACCGATCGAAGTTCTCTTGCTTCGCGATTCCAAGCCGATTCGAATATCGGTAGAATTAGTCCTCGCCCCAACGGTTCACTAGCTTCCTTAACAACGCGAAATCGCTAAAGAGCTCAGGTTTGAGAATTATGCGACAGTAGAGCCGCCGTCTCAATATTGTCCCAATTGCTCAGGAAACGATTGGCACAATCGTTTTACTCTCATCCCCTGATTGGCACCAAGCGGGTATGATGGGCGTACCTACACAACATCTTTTAAACCGCTTTCCTTGCCACCATGCCATATTTGGACGCGATCACCGGCCCCGCCATGGGACGCCGATATCTTCTTGAAAATAATCAGTACATCCTTGGACGACACCCCGACTGCGACATTGTCTTGGAAAGTGGGTCCGTATCCCGACAACACGCAAAGATCTCTAAGAGCGGGACAGGCTTTGTTCTCGAAGATCTCAAGAGTCGCAACGGCAGTTTCGTCAACGGGAGACTCGTTGGCGAACCCACCAAGTTGCTTGAGGGCGACATCATTCGCATCTGCGATATCGAACTGAACTTCCACGAGGATGCACAAGCCTCGGGATTGACCGCAAAGACGTCGGCTGAGGGCTCTGGACTCGGGATCATGATCGTCGAGGACGACGCCGACAGCAGTGCCGTCCGTTCGGTTACTGCAAAGCTGGATGTACGAGGCAGTCAGTATGGCGTTCAATTGAGCGCGTCTGCGGAATCCAAGCTGGCGGCGATCTTGGAAATCATGAAGAGCTTGGGCAAAGCGATTTCGATCGACGAGGTACTCCCCAAAGTCCTCGACACGCTCTTTACTATCTTCATTCAAGCCGACCGAGGATTTATTATCCTCAATGATGCCGAGGGACAACTCAAACCGCGTTGGGTAAAGACCCGTCGACCAGACCAAGAAGAAATGGTGCGTGTATCAAGAACCGTGCTGCGTGAAGTGATGCAGACGAAAGAAGCGATCATTTCGTTGGACGCTGGAAGCGACTCTAGGTTTGAACTTAGCCAAAGCATCGCCGATTTCCGTATTCGCTCGATGATCGTCGCTCCCTTGCTCGATAGCGAAGGGGAACCGATCGGTGCCATCCAAATCGATACGATCCAGCAAAAGGGTGGATTCGAAAACAAGGACCTGGAGATCTTAGTTGGAGTCGCCAACCAAGCTGGCATCGCCATTGAAAATGCGCAACTGCATGAACAGGCGGTCGAGCAACGATTGGTCAAACAGGATCTTGAGTTGGCCAGCCAAGTACAGTTAGCGTTCTTGCCCAAGTCAGCACCGAAAATACCAGGTTATACATTCTTTCAATACTACAACCCTGCCCAACAAATCGGCGGAGACTATTTCGACTATATCGAATTGGACCAGAACCGTTTAGCCATCGTCATCGCGGACGTGGTCGGACATGGAGTCGCGGCCGCCATGTTCATGGCAAAATTGTCGGCAGAAGCTCGATTCGCATTCGCCTCGATCGATGATCCAAGGCTGGCGCTGCAATCACTCAACGACCGCATTACGGCACTGGGAGTTGAGAAGTTCATTACGATGTCCGTCATCGTTTTAGATTACGTGGCTCACAAGGCTTGCATCGTCATTGCTGGGCATATGCCCCCCATCATGCTGACAAAGTCCAATGAAATTACGGAACCAGGAGCAGACGTGGGTGGTCCACCGCTGGGGATCATGTCGGACATACCATTTGAAATGTACGAGTTGGATCTAAACAAAGGCGAGTCGTTGACGATGTATACCGACGGGATTTTCGAAGCGCCTAACTCGCAAGGGGCCCAGTTTTCGATCGAACGGGTACGACAACAGGTCGCGACCTGCCAAGGTGATATCCAACGAGCCGGTACGGAAATCATCAATCAAGTGACAAAGCACATCGTTGGCTGCAGCCAAGAAGATGACATGTGCCTCGTCATCGTAGGCCGCAGCGCCTAACGACTAGGTTAACCATCCGCAGAAGAGACCCTTAACCACGAAAAACACGGACCACACGAAAAAGAGGGATCCAATGACAATTCGCTCGTATTCCAATTTCGGGTAGTGTCCAAAATTGACCAGTAGACCAAGCCGATATCCAGAGGCTTTGAGGTAGTTGTGGACCTGAGCGCGGTGTTCGTCAGTGAGTTCCTTGACGGCCTTCAACTCCAATACAATCTTGTCGAAGAGAATGAAATCGGGAATGTATTTGCTATTCAACGGGCGCCCCTTGTAACTCAACTTCAATTCCGCCTGCGATTTGAACGCGAGTGATTGAAGAGCCAACTCGATTTCCAGGCACTCCTGGTAAACCGGTTCTAAGAACCCACATCCCATTTCTTTGTAAACTTCAAAACAAGCCCCTATGATCCGATAGCTCTCTTCTTTGTAAATAATCTCCGTCACGATTTTCCGCCTCCTCGTTTTTATTTCGTGTGTTTGGTGTGTTTCGTGGTTCAAACAAACTACATTTCGTGTCGCTCCATTTCCCTTGGATTCTAACAATCCGCCGACAAATCACCCATCCATGCACATGGTTGGCAGAAGAGACCCTTAACCACGAAAAACACGGACCACACGATCCAAAATTGACCAGTAGACCAAGCCGATATCCAGAGGCTTTGAGGTAGTTGTGGACCTGAGCGCGGTGTTCGTCAGTGAGTTCCTTGACGGCCTTGAGCTCCAACACATGTTTTATTTCGTGTGTTTGGTGTGTTTCGTGGTTCAAACAAACTACATTTCGTGTCGCTCCATTTCCCTTGGATTCTACCAATCGCCTACAAATCACCCTTCCATGCACATGGTTGGCAGAAGAGACCCTTAACCACGAAAAACACGGACCACACGAATAAAGGGATCCAATGACAATTCGCTCGTATTCCAATTTCGGGTAGTGTCCAAAACTGACCAGTAGACCAAGCCGATATCCAGAGGCTTTGAGGTAGTTGTGGACCTGAGCGCGGTGTTCGTCAGAGAGTTCCTTGAAGGCCTTCAGCTCCAATACATGTTTCTATTTCGTGTGTTTGGTGTGTTTCGTGGTTCAAGCTTACTGCAGAGACCCTTAACCACGAAAAACACGGACCACACGAAAAAGAGGGATCAAATGACAATTCGCTCGTATTCCAATTTCGGGTAGTGTCCAAAATTGACCAGTAGACCAAGCAGATATCCAGAGGCTTTGAGGTAGTTGTGGACCTGAGCGCGGTGTTCGTCAGAAAGTTCCTTGACGGCCTTCAGCTCCAATACATGTTTCTATTTCGTGTGTTTGGTGTGTTTCGTGGTTCAAACTTACAGTCTCGTTCGCTATCGGGCCGCCGCAAGGCCCGTGATCAATTCGTACCAAGAGTCTTGAACGTAGTTCCAGTTGTAAATCAGATCCACGCGTTTCTTTTGAAGTGTCGCTAAGCTTTGAAAGCGAATAGCTCCAGAGTCGATCATCGAGATCAGCCGTTCGAGCGAAAGGGCGAACGAGCTCGCGTGAACGTTTTTATCCTGACTATGAGGATACATGACTTCCAGTCCACCCGTTATTTCGGGTAACGCTGCTAAGTTGCTTGTTACAACCACCGTTTGCGAACTGATAGCCTCCACCGCGGCTAGGCAAAACGTCTCCGGCCAAATGCACGGATATGCGAATACGTGCGAATGTTCGAGCGCCGCCCGAACGGTGTCATTCGAAACGGATCCGTGATAAGCCGTATTCGAATTCGCTCGAAGCTCGTCGAACATCCTTTGATAGGGCTCATCTCGCTCAGACAATCCGTAGATGTTGAATGAAGAGAATACATCGATTGCAATGGCCCGAGCGATCGATGTCTGGAATGCGCCAAGTCGGTGTTGGATCCACCAGTTCAACAGCTCAAGCCCTCGATGCGGTGTCGTATGGTAAATCAGCCTTATCGGTTCGTTGGAGTTTGACCATTTGTTGGGCGAACATGGAATGGGAACAATGGCATTCGGAATAACGATCTGACGTACCCTCGGAGACAAACGATGATGTTGGTTAAAGACTTGTTGCTGCCAATTGCTCACGAAAACCAAACAGTCAAATCGTGCACCACCGTCTTCGGCCAAATGCGCACACTCAGGATCTTGAGGAAGATCGTGTAGGTAGTAAATCGAATTCCTCGTCGAGTCGAAGTTTCGAATGCGAGAAGGATAGATGTCGACTTGATTGAATGCATCAGGGCAAGCGAGCGACAGAAAGGAATCGATGCGATCGCACATCAATTCGGTGCCGCCTCGAGATTTGGTCGCAAACTCATTCCTGATAAACGGCATGGTAGTCGATGGCTCGGTACAAGACGACTTGCTAGGTGTGTCTGTAGTAGGGTGAAATCAAAAGATACGCGACAACACCCGTGATGGATACATAAAGCCAGATCGGATAAGCGAACTTGGCAATCCGTCGATGCTTCGCAATCTGGTCCGTGGCCGCAAACAGAAACGCGCGCAGAACCAGCGGCAATACAATGAGCGAAAATCCGATGTGCGAGATCAGTACGCAATAATAAAAAACACGAATGCCACCTTGCCCTCCAAACCGAGTGGACTCGTTGGACAAATGATACGTTACATAGCAAATCAAAAAAACTCCACCAAGACAAAATGCGCTGGTCATCAGGATTCTGTGCCAACTTATTCGTTTCATTTTTTGAGCGATCCACCCCGCGATGAGCAGCAACGATGTCAACGTATTGATTCCACCGATGATGTGCGGCAAGACGTGCGTCCAGTCACCCAACGAGAATTTGGTACGAATCCCCAACAACATTGCTACTAAGAGGGGAACTGCAATCGAGATCGCGTTGATTGCCCATGTCGCCCGCTTATCAGCATTCATTAGTACGCAAATCCTGCACGAAGAACAAAACTATTTTCTAGATCCAGGCTGCTTGCCGATCGAACGCGGTAAAGCAATTCTCGGTTGAATGCATAGCCCCCTTCGACGAAACCGACACGAAACCCTTGCCGTATCTGATCGGATCTTCCAAACTCTAAGCCCATCATCAGCCGAATGTCGTTTATGTCAATCTCATCGCTAGCTCCATCGGTTTGTTTGATCGTCCAAGCGCCTCCACCGTAGTAACCGGTCAAGTACCACCACATATCCGAATTGCCAAGCGTCGCGAGATAGTGGGATAGCTTTGGCTCTGGAAAGAATATGTCGAATCTTGTGTCCTGATTGGGCATCCACAGGATACCTCCAGCTGGCAATAACTTGATCTTGTTGCGATCGATATAGAAGACGCCAGCACGTAACGTGGCAGTTGGCGTCAGACGCAGCCTGCCGAGAGCTTTGCCCTGGATGCGAATGCTATTGGTATTGATTGCGTCAAAGGCCGAAAAAACGCCCACGCGAACTCCCAACTCGTATCCAAGGGTCTGAATCGGATTCGATTCCCAACCCGTGTCCAGAAACCCGCTAAAAGCCGAGCCTGGAAGGTCCGAACCGGCAACCTTTGGCCCTTCCCAGACATGTTGAGAGTAGGACGGAATGATGTACAAGGGACGCGTGGTACCAAGGAAATTGGGAACGGCGAAAACGAACGATACATCGGTGTCGTTGGTTTCGAGAGAATTCTCGCGTTTGTCGTTAAAACTATCGGTACCAGGCAGCCAAGTATGCCGAACCCGCGGGCCTTGAAACAATCGTGCGACCTGGTTGGTCCCTGCGGAAAAATTGTTTCCTGCCCCGTTCCACCAATTATTCCAGTTGTTATTCCACGTAGAGTTGTACTGCGGCAATCCATAGGGGGCGGTCTGATTCTGAAAATTCCAAGTGGAATTCAACGGTGGTGCGCCACTCGTGCTTGGAAAGAGAACGTTGGGACTCGCGTTGGGATAAACGCTTGGCGGATAAGGATTCACGCCCGAATACGGCGCTGGCAAATACGGCGATGAGTTGTTGAGAGGAATATTCTGCGGATAGGTTGGATACGCCGGCTGCCCCCAGTTAAACAAACTGCCTAGTCCCCAGTTTTGCGCAGGCGGGGCGGTTGTCGGACGAAATCCCGGTGAATAAGGATCGAAGCTGGTCGCAGACGGGGTATTGTAGGACGGGGCTATATAGCCGCCTGGAGCAAACATTCCTTGCGGTGGCAGAGAACTTCCCCATGGATTTGCTTGGTACGAGTAGTAGGGGAGTTGGACGCGAGGCTGGCCAAGTCCGATGGCCGGAAATGCGACCACCAACAGGCAAATCGTCAGAATCCATCGAATTGAGGTACAAAGCCAAGCCACGGCGGGATTCTCGGTTTTTTCAAATTGTGTCCAGGGAGCCGACGATTAAACAGCCGTTGTGAATACTCCTTTGCGAAGGCTCCGGTCAAGCTTTCTTTAACAAATCCCTGGGGAATATTGAAAGTTTGACTACACATTTCTGATACGAATTTCGCATTTACCCCATTTCCCGCAGAATGTTGCTTACGCTGGGTTAGGTAACTATCCTAGAATAGTGATCGACTAGTGATCGATTGTTGATCGACCTCGTTCGCGGCTGTCCCGTTCCCTCATCTCGGCAACCTAGGTTACTTTGGCATGCATGTAACAACCTTATCAAAATCATTTTGTTCGGCAGCAATCGCTTGCGTCCTAACATGCTCCGTCTCATCCATCTCCTTTGGACAAGCTGGCGGTGGTGGCGGAACAGGTGGAGGTGGTGCTGGAGGTGGTGCTGGAGGCGGTGGAAATGCAGCTGCATCCGCTGCGGGAGTGGCCGGTATCGATATCGACGCTACCGGCGTTCTTCGCGTGTCGCATGTCGACCCATCAATCGCCTTTGCGGAACGAATGGCAACCCTGCAAAAGCAACCTCGCGGTGCAGTGATTACTTCGCCACTTCGAAAAGTCTCGCTCAACCGACTCGAAAAAACCGTTGCCAATCTCATTCAACAAGGTCTTAAACTGGACGATGAGATCCTGAGCCTCGCTGGACTTGGACGCATCGAATATGTCTTTTTTATGCCAGAGTCCAAGGACATTGTCATCGCTGGTCCAGCGGAAAAGTGGCATCGCGATGTAAACAACCGAAT
>JBEBHM010000367.1:0-8535 GCA_040080875.1 Pirellula sp. | reverse complement strand
GTACGCTTGACGCATCCCATCGGCCAGACGGTTTGCCAGGATCATACGATTTGCTTGGCTGCCGTCGTTGTACTTGCCAGCCGTGACGTTGCCACCAGCTCCATTGAAATGTACGTGCATTGCCGCATTGATATCTTGCCCTCGGATGAATCTCGCGATTCCAGGAAAATCAGGGCTTGGGATTCCTAGCCGGTAGTAGCTTTGTGGATGACAAGCGTATGCGCTAATCAATGCGACGGGTTTGTCGCCATTCCAAAAACTGAGCAGCGAAACAACGGGGTCAATCACCCCTTCGGGTTTGGCACGGACTTCCGCGCTCTTGGTCGAACTTGTACGCGTCGCCACAATTTTTCCGCTAGGGCCCATGATACGGCGCTGGCTAGCGACTTCTTTGACAATCGCTTCGCCATAACCGACATGCGTTATGGAGTGCGAATTTTGCGTTCCGGCTTGGAGTGCATCTGCCGCGCGTTGGATGACGTTGCGGTGAAAATCGCCTTGGTATCGGTTGTATCCTTGAATTCCCATTTCCCGAATGATCTTTTCGGCAGTGAAATCACAGCCCGGGGCGTCGTGCTGATGGAGCGTATGGACCATGACTCGATCGGTCGTCGTACCCACCGCTTCGGACAATGCAGTACGGAAGGCATCATGTCCCTCGTTGGCGATTCCAATCCAGTCCACGGCGCAAAGCACGATGGGCTTTTCGATTCCGAGGATGGCCACACCACGACAACGAAGTGTCAAATCATCCAATCGCTTGACCGAGTCGTACGCCATTGCAGAACCCAATGGCGGCGTTGCATCCACATCGAATGTAGCGATACGTACGCTTTCATTCGAGAAAGAAAACTGCGAACATAGGACAACCACAAACAATGGGATCATGAAAGCGAACAACTTCATGCGACAACCTAGGTATGGGTGGGAATGCTGCGGAAAACGATGAGTTGGTTTTTACTGTTTTGGTTTCTTGAGATGTTTGTCAAAAAACTGCAACACCAAGGGACGCAAATCGCGTTGTTTTGGCTGCAAGTGAAACGTATGCGGTGCTCCGTCGATGATTTCCAGTTGGTGCTCCACGCCGACTTTCTTTAACGCCTCCGCAAGTATTTCGGATTGCGAAACGTCGACCGTGCTATCGGCTGTTCCATGCAGAATCAAAAACGGCGGGTCGTCTTTGTCTAAGTACGATAGCACACTGAAGGCCCTGTACAACTCGGGAGCCTGATCGCGGCGTTGACGAAGTGCTTCGATATCTTTCCACTTGGTGACGTCGGTTGGTCCATACAAGTCAACGACACAGGAGACGGAACACGAATGCTCTCCGTAGGGGCCGACTGGATCCAGCCCGTCAGCGGATTTGGTGACTCCAACCATACTCGACAAATGGCCACCCGCAGATCCTCCGATCACTCCAATTCGATCAGAATCTAAATGTAGTTTGGTCGCATTGGCTCTCATCCAGCGGACAGCGGTTTTGCAGTCGTGCAAGTTTTGTGGCCAACACAATTGATCCGATTTCGGATCGTGCAAGTAATAGTCGATGCTTAAACAGACATATCCGTGGGAGGCAAGCGTTGTACCGATGTTGATTTCCCGAGCCGCATCACGCTTGCCACCGGTCCAGCCCCCGCCGTGAATGATGATCACTCCGGGATACTTGACACCAGCCTCATTTTTCCGAGGCGAATAGAGATCGGCTTTTTCGCTGCGTCCCTCGGGCAAATAGGAGATTGCCTTTTCAATGGTGACTTGATCAGCATCTTGCCCAAACAAACTTGCGCAACAAAAAGCGAGAACGGGGACAAATACGAGAGGTTTCATTGGAATTGACAATGGGGAAAAATTCTAGGGCCGACAACTTCGTACGCTGCGTGAATGCTTCGCATCCCTATGGTAACATCATTGTAGATACTCCGGTGCAATTTGCCGGCGGAGACTTGCCCTCTTGTAGTATTCTTGCAACAGCCCATTGGAAACCAGGTAGATCATGAACTACGCTTCGTCGGAATTTGGTCGGCGCACAGTCCTCGCCGGCGCTGCGGCCGCTGCCACCGCCGCAATAGCATCCGCACTTTCAAACCCAGCCAACGCTGATCCCATGCAATCTCCCAAAGACTCAACGCCGGGCAATTTTCGTGTAACCCATCGTCGCATTCGTCAATCGGTGATGGGTTGGTGTTTCAAACCCATGACCGAAGGGAACCTCATCGATCACTGTGCGGCCATCGGCATCGAAGCCATCGAGGGCATCGATTCAAAATTCTACCCTGACGCCAAGGCCAAGGGTCTTAAGATCGCGTTGGTTGGCAGCCATGGATTTGCGAATGGTCCTGTCGATCCATCAAATCATGCAGAGTGCATTTCCAAACTGACAAGGTCAATCGATTTGGCAGTGCAATATGGTGCCCCCAGCGTGATTACTTTTACCGGCATGCGAGTCCCAGGCATGATGGATTCGACGGCCGAGAAAAATTGCCTTGATTGTTGGAAACAGGTCATCGCGCACGCGGAAAAGAACAAAATCACCTTGGTCTTGGAGCATTTGAATTCACGCGACAGTTCTCATCCTATGAAAGGGCATCCAGGCTACTTTGGCGACGATGTTGAACGTTGTTTCGAATTGGTCAAACGCATGGATTCTCCCTGCTTTAAATTGTTGTTCGACATCTACCACGTTCAGATCATGAACGGAGACGTGATCCGAAGAATTCAGAAGTATCACTCGCTCATTGGGCACTATCATACGGCAGGTAATCCAGGCAGAGCCGAAATGGACGAAACGCAGGAAATTAATTACCCACCTATTCTGAAAGCCATCGTGGCCACCGGCTATCAAGGCTTCGTCGCACAAGAATTCATTCCGACTTGGAGCGATCCTGTTCAGTCGTTGAGACACGGAGCAATGATCATGGACGTGAGCTAGGCACGACCGACAATACAAGCCCGACGACAATACAAGCCCTCAGCGCAAGCAAGGGATGCGGAACTGTTGCTTGCGCGGCGGGCTTGTATTCATCCAGCTTAGCGATTCGCTTCAAACAGGATCGAGCCAATCCGTACCATGGTAGCTCCCTGTTCAATCGCTATTTCAAAATCGTGGCTCATGCCCATCGAGAGTTCATGCAATGGCAAACCAAATTGTGGCGACCACCGATCTCGGGTAAGACGAAGTTGTTCGAATTCGCGACGAGCCTGATCCTCACCTGCGTCCAAACTTGCCATTCCCATCAAACCGACGATCGACAAATTGGGGGTCTGATCGGCCATCGGCAGCCAATGTTCTAGTAGCCTCTCGCCTTGTTCGATAGACAAACCCGTCTTGTGCTTGTCCTCGGAGATGTTGACCTCAAGCAACATCCTCACTGGAGCGATTAGAGTGGACGATTCTTGAACCATCTCTTGCAACAAGCGTTCCGAGTCGAGCGAATGCATAAATGCAATCAATGGCAACGTTCGCTTGACTTTGTTGCGTTGCAGGTGGCCAATCAAATGCCAACGGATTCCCATGCCCTCCAGGTCCGCAGATTTTTGCCAGACCGATTGCGGACGACTTTCTCCCAAGTCCAAGCAACCCGCTCCGGCCAGTATCCGAGTCGTCTCTGAATCGACGTATTTGGTAACACCCACAAGTCGGACGGAACCTGAACTCCGTCCAGACCGGGACGTAGCCAACTCGACTTTGTGGAGCAAGGCTGCGTAATTGTCCAGAATCACGCTGGCCGAGACGGAAAAAGGAGAATTCATCGATTAGTCAACTAAAACTCGATCGCAAAAAGCAATGACTCGCGAAAGCATTTCGAAATCTTTTGCAATTGTGTTGCATATGCACGTAAATACGGTACGATAATTTCAACGTGCCGAAACGTCGGCGGAACCACTATACCATGGAGCAGAGCGTGAGTCGTTGGAAGGATACACTGGGAATCATAGCGTCGGTCGCTTGTGCGATCCATTGTGCTATTACGCCAGTGTTTTTGGCGTTTCTACCATCATTAAAGCTCACCAGCTGGATGGCCAGCCCCCAGTTTCATCAATTGGCAGCTATTGTTTGCGTCAGTTTGGTGGCGGTGTCTATTTGGCCGGCTTTTCGTCGTTTCCGAGACTACCGAGTGCTGGCATTATCGTCGACCGGATTGTGTCTGATTCTTTCCGCTGCATTTTTGCTGCCTGATCATTGCTGCTCGCATGGTTTACAAGCTGGGAACGGGATTCAAGAGGATATTCGGCCGGATGAAGTTGCTCAATCGAAGGATATGCCGACCGCATTTTCGCTGGTTTCGGTTCGTAGCGACGTAAAGGAAAATTCTGAATCGGATTCTCTCAGTCCTGGCGAACGATTGCGTCAGCGCGTCGCGGAGGAGCATACCCATTCCCATTCCGCGAGCAGTGATTTCTGGGCATGGATACAACCATGGCTGACTCCGATCGGTGGATTCTTTTTGGTGGTTGCCCACGCGTTGAATCTCGTTCGTCGAGATCGTTGTTCCAAAAGCTGCGGGTGCAAGAAAAAAGGCCATCAACATGACGATTTGGTGATCGAATCGTTGGTCCAGACCAAAGCTGCATAGTTCTCGCATTCTGACATAGTTGTTGACGAGACTATCCAAAAGGCTGTAAAGATGCCGATTCGATGGAACCTTTGTGGCTGCTTCACACTGATATTGATAACGAGCTTTGCAGCGGTTGCTTTTAGCCCAGTTGGTCTTGCCCAAAGACAAACGCATCGACACATCAGGCCTATCTGAATGTAATCGATGGCAAAAGTTCGATCGGACTACTAGCTCGTCGTCCCAATATCGATGAGCAGGAATCCGCTCGCAGACAGGGAGTAGAATTGAAAGTCGTGCCAATTGCAATCGACGCATTCGTTTTTCTCGTCCATTCGGAATCTCCCATCAAAGGCCTCTCATTCGAACAGGTCCGAAAAATCTACAGTGGCGAAATCGTTAATTGGAAGGACGTGGATCTCAGTCGGGATCGCCCAGTCAATGCATACCGACGGCCCAAGGATTCCGGTAGCGAAGAACTCATGCAGGAGATTGTGATGCGGGACAAAGCTATGTCACCGATCGATCGTCCGAATATAGTTACACAATTGATGAGTCATGTCTACCTCGCAATAGCCCAGGACCGATATGGCATAGGATATTCGATTCAATACTATGAGCATTATATGGCAGGCAGTGCGGGGACTCGCCCAATTGAAATCGATGGTATCTACCCCGATCACGATTCAATCCAAGCAAGGACTTATCCATTCTTGTGCAATGTCTATGGTGTGGTACGCGTCGATCCTGCCGCAGAATGCAAAGGGAGTGTCCTCTTAGATTGGCTCACAAGCGACGAAGGTCAAGCTGTTGTAGAGCAAATTGGATACGTGCCGATTCGCTCATTGGGAAAAGCAAAATAGCTAGAGGGAAAATCGAACGCTCGAATCCTTTATTTCCTTACTGGCTTTGGGTCCAAGTTCGCTTCGAGTTGTTCGGGCGTTACGGTCGACACAACTCCGTCGGCAGGCACGTCCACTTTGGCAAGCCACAGCATGGCGTTTAGCACCACCTTGCGAAAGGAGTCGTTCCCCCAGTTGTCGTGATAATGCCCGCCGGTGAAACCGAAACCACGGCCTCCATTGGGTCGCTCCACCGCCCACATCATGGCTTCGGCGCGTCCCTTGTTTGCTTGGATGTGTGCGTACGGTCCCTTGGGGGAGACGTAGGGCCCTTCGCGCACAACGTTGGAGGGCGAGGCCACAAGAATGGGCACGAATTTAATATCTTCGGCTGCGGTCGATTCATTCCCAGCAATATCCGCCACAAAACGCATATTGAAGTACCATTCGTCCTTGATCGAAAATGGCTTGACGCCATTGGTGATTGGGTGCTTAACAAAGCTCGCAAAGTTGGGTTCCCACATAGGATTGCATGAGAACATGTTTTCATAGTGACCACCGATCCAACGTTTGAATTCTTTGCCCGCTTGATTCGGAACCACTTCGACCGCATAGTGCATGCATCCGATACCCACGCCTTTGTCTGCTAATCGCTGAATCGTTTGCAGTCGTCGGCCATCTTCGAGAACCGCCTCGTGTTTTCCTCCTCCGTCCATATAAAAAACCACCGCCGCCGCTTTGTCCAATACCGACTCATCCTTTGGCCAACCATTCAAAACGAAATCGAGCTGAACGTCCGTCCGGTTTTTCATGCAGCCCGCTAACAGTTGGACTCCCGCATTGAACTCGTGCATACGCGGAGGATGCGAAGGTTTGCCAGCGATTAACAGAACTCGCTTTGGCTCGTCGCTTAGGATTGGGATGGAAAACATGTTGCACAGCAACACGCTGAGAAAAACAACTCGGAAGTTCATGGGATGGCCCTGGATAGATTGCCTGGACGGAGTAATTGCGGTTTTCGTCACCTTCCTATTTACTTAGGAAGGGAACATGCATGTTACCCTCCTTCCGAGTCAAATTGAAGCACTGACGGCGAATTCGATGCTTTGGTCGAAATGACCATGCGTAGGCCGAAATGAATGGGTGCTACGGGCTAGCGAGATAGCGTCCGCGTGCATACGCGATTTCAAAAACGCTCTGCAATTGGCTTGCAATGTCCGGGTCGGGAGCTAATAAAGGGATTGGAATATTGGGCAACGCAACGCCGCCTGACCAAGCCGTAACTGTGCAATGCCAACGCTGCTCGACGCGAGAAACGAAACAATAATATTCGCCCAACGGAAGTGATTGCTGATGAGGCAATCGATGACCTCCCGATAGCAGATCCAGTTCGATCAAATGGACTGGCTGCACGAGGAGCTCGGTTCGTTTGTCGAGATATCGAGAGTATCCGGGCTCCTGTTTGTTTGACGGGGAAAGCAGCTCAAGTACGCTGACAAGCCGCCGGTCTGGACGATGCACGATCTCGATTCGGGTGGTGCGTGCCTCGTCGATGATTTCCACATGATCGAGAACGGCTGTGGTTGCCTGCGATGCGGCGTCGGGCGCAACATATTCTGTGGTCTGCGAACGCACGATCGAAACATCTGGCCCAAAGCGACGTTCGCCCCCCGTCGATCGGACCAGCATGACTTGTTCACCGATCCTGGCTTCGTAGTGGGCAGGCAGTGAATCCGCAATCGACTCTTGCCAATAGTTGAGGAACTTGGCATGAAAGTCTGGCCAAAGATAGTTCGATTCGATATATGCTAGTCGTGGATTTGGCATGGCGACATCTGTTGCAAGTTGCGACTGTTGTCCTCGTAGCGTCCGCGTGAATACGCGATTTCAAAAACGCTCTGCAATTGGCTCGCTATGTCCGGGTCGGGGGCCAACAAAGGGATCGGGATGGTTGGCAACGCAACGCCGCCTGACCAAGCCGTAACTGTGCAATGCCAACGCTGCTCGACGCGAGAAACGAAACAATAATATTCGCCAAAAGGAAGCGATTGCTGATGAGGCAATCGGTGACCTCCCGATAGCAGATCCAGTTCTATCAAATGGACTGGCTGCACGAGAAGCTCGGTTCGTTTGTCGAGATAGCGACTATATCCCGGCTCCTGTTTGTTCGATGGGGAAAGCAGCTCAAGTACGCTGACAAGCCGCCGGTCTGGACGATGCACGATTTCGATTCGGTTGGTTCGCGCCTCTTCGATGATTTCCACATGATCGAGGACGGCCGTTGTTGCTTCGGATGCGGCCTCGAGCGCAACATATTCTGCGGCCTGCGAACGCACGATCGAAACATCTGGGCCAAAGCGGCGTTCGGCACCCGTCGACCGGACCAACATGACTTGCTCACCGATTCTGGCTTCATAGTGAGCAGGCAATGAATCCGCAATCGACTCTCGCCAGTAGTTGAGGAACGTCGCATGAAAGTCGGGCCAAAGATGGCTCGATTCGATATATGCAAGACGTGGATTCGGCATGTCGATTTGCTCCTGCCCTACTCTGATGGACTTCGACGATTGTAATATACCAAGCTAAGATGCATACGGGCACTTTCCCATTAGGATATGATGTAAATTCGCGAGCTTTGTAATCTGAGGGTATTGTGGTTTTGATTGCGAGCACGAGCACGATTGCGAGTACGAGCACGAGTAAGATTGCAACCCATATTTTAACATCAACTATTTGAACATGATTGAGATTGATTTGACGGGACGAGTCGCGGTCGTGACGGGCGGCGTTCAGGGGATCGGACGAGCTACGGCAACCATGTTGCATCGAGCGGGTGCATCGGTGGCAATCAATTACTATGACGACGAAGGTGGACTCAGCCGATTGCGAGCCGACGAAGTCGCCGAACTATTGGGTGATCGCGGGTTCGTATTGCCTGCAGACGTTCGCAGTCGCCCTGACATGGAACAGTTCTTTTCTGCGGTGCAGTCCAAATTCGGACGCATCGATTTCTTGGTTAACAATGCCGCAATCTTGCGAGACCGCACAGTTAAGAACTTGACCGATGAGGAATGGAATTCCGTCATTGAAACCAACCTTTCGTCGGTATTCCGAGTTTGCCAGGCGGCACTGGCTCATTT
>JBEBHM010001107.1:0-2229 GCA_040080875.1 Pirellula sp. | reverse complement strand
GTAGGAAACACATTGACGTTGTCAGGTAATCTCGCAGGCGACATGCAGCTTGTACAAAACGCTACGGTATCTAGCCTCAATGTACGGGCATTGGGACTGAACATGCTCGCCGATGCAAACGCTAACGCAACCGGATTCATTGGGCTGGATGACCAACTCAACGGTGCACCCAACCGCAACCGATTCGCTATCGATACGCAAGTTGGATCTCTGGCAGCAACGTCGGCTCAAGGGATTTACATCCTGGAGTCGGACGGCGTTTCCGTGACCACCCTCGCTGCGAATGCGGCCTTTGTCCAAGAAGTGAATTTCAATGCATCGCTAACACCTGTAGCAATTGCTCTTTCATCGGGATTGACCACAACCGCAGTTGCGGCACCGATCAAACTTCAAAATATTCTGAACGACATTGTCGTGGATGCCTCCATCACGTCGGTCGGCAGCGTACTGATTCAGACGCTCGCTACGAATGGAGACATTCTAGTCAACACCAATATTTCAAGTGCTGCCGGAGCAATTCATCTGAGTGCAGGAGACGACTTGAGGCTCAACGCAAATGTTGTTTCCGGTGGCGGGCGAGTCTATGTGCACGCTGCGAACGGTTCCATCAATGGAGCCCCAAACGATGGTATCGTGATGGGCAATGTATACCGAATTGCAACCACCAACGCGAATATCTACATGGAAACACTTAATGAAGGAGATATTCGACTTGGGCTGGTAGATGCAGGAAATGCAACGGTTGGTATCAGAGCCAGCGGGTCGATCTTCGATGGGAACCTAGAACGCATTCTGACTTTGGATGCTGCCGCTGGACAGGCGCAGGTAACCATCGATAGCGTTAGCGGCTTGGATGTTGGCGACATCGTTTCCATCACGAGCGATTTTGGGATTTCCGAATCGTTTACAATCGCGGCGATCGTTGCCAATACTTTAACTCTTTCAAGCAACCTTTCCGTTCCCTTTGGAGTTGCTCAAGGATCGTCCGTCTCTCCGTTAAACGTACGAGCGGCGAATCTCAGCATGATTGCCGATAGCAACGCAAATGGAACGGGATCCATCGGTCAAAACGAAACCGGCAACGGCGTTCCAGACCGCAACCGAAATGCAATCAATACGCAAGTGAACTTGATAGCGGCACGGAGCGCCCAGGGAATTTACGTTCAAGAAACGAACGGCTTCACCGTATCGACAATTGCCGCGGTTCCCAACTTTGTCGATCGTGTCAACTTCAATTCCTCGTCGAGCGCAGTGGCTCTCGCTGCCCTTTCTGGGCTGACGACCACGGTAAATGGTCCCATCAAAATCCAAAGCACGTTCGGAGATATCGTTGTCCTCCAACCGATCGACGCGGACGGTTTTGGTACCATCCTCATTCAATCGCTTGTTTCCGGCAACATCTTGATCGGCGAAGCCATTCATTCCGATTTAGGAACGATCAGCCTTAAATCTGCAGGTGGAATCGATCTCAATGGCCCCATTACGGGCGGCGGTACCGCAGATCTTTCGCTCATCGCAGCCGGAGATATCCGCATCTTTAGACTCCTCTCAGTGGGAGGAGATGCGTACCTTCAATCCGGCGGATCAATCCTCAATTTGATGGGTGCAACCACCAACATTCGCTCCAATTTTTTGCAATTGCGAGCGACAGGGTTCATCGGACTTCCCGATGTAAGCAACATCAATCTCGATAACAATGCAAACGCAATTTACACAGACGTGCAGTTCCTGGCCGCACAATGCGGACGAGGTATCTATATTCAAGAATTCGATGGATTAACCGTAACCGAAACGCCAGCCGCCAATTTTACTTCGGTTAATTTCAACTCTACTAATTCTCCCTCGTCAGTTTCTGGTCTTAGCGGCTTGGTGACTTTGTTGGGTGGATCTATCAAGCTTCAGAGTCAAACAGGAGATATCGTTGTTGCTCGAGCGATTACCGCCAATGGAATTGTAGACGCGACTGGCGATGGAATTGTGGATGGAGACATTCTATTGCAAACTCTGGCAGGCGACATCCAGACGAATGCGATCGTGTCAACAGATATCGGCAACGTGTCGGTTCGCTCCTTCGATGATATACGCCTAAACTCACAGATCACTGTCAGCAGCTCCAGCCCAGGCAAAGGCACCGTTTACGTGTTTGCGAACAACGCGAACGCTGCCGAAGCCGACCCCAATGGCGTGACGATGGCAGCCAATTCGGTCATCACAACGGCAGGTGCCAAT
>JBEBHM010001106.1:0-2230 GCA_040080875.1 Pirellula sp. | reverse complement strand
ATCCGGGCCACGCACGACACCCGGATATAACAACGTCATTCCATCAGCTCCCGTTACGATGCCAGCATTCATGGACTCGATATAATTGCCCAACCATCTTAATAAAACTGCCGCAATCATGGATTCTCGCCATCCCATTGCCTTCTCCACCAATGTATTATCGACTAGCTCACACCTTCCATCTTTGGCCTCGTTGACGCGAATCAGATCCTCAATGGTCGCCGTTCCAGGCGGAGGGTTGGTTCGAATGCGATCCACAGGGATTCCGCCCAAGTCCGCGATTCTCTCTGCTAACGAAGTCGTTACGGCTGCATTCATGTTCGATTTCTCTTCAAACGGGTATACATTTTTTCGCTCGACTCCGGCTAGTGTGTCATGGAGTAAGCCTGTACTTTAGTGTCAGTATACCAACAAATTCGTCACAATAAAAAGAATCTTGAGGCCGGTCTATGAGCGTGCGCAATTCTGCTCACATGGAGCGGAAAGCTTCAAGGTTTTCGAGGCGTTGTCGAAACGCTTGACGCGTTCCTCTACCTCAGAGTTGCGAGCCATCATTTAGCCCGAGCGAAGCTCTCGGCGCAACCAAGCCCTGGCGTACGACCACACCTCATGTGCCGAACGGACCGGCATATCCAATACCTCGGCTGCTTCGGAAGTAGTTAGTCCAGCAAAAAAACGAAGCTTGACCAACTTGGCTGCCAACGGATCAATCGTTGCGAAGTGATCCAAGACATCGTTGACGGCTATGATTTCTTCATCGCAAATTCCGCCATCGATCGGTGAATCTATATACTCCGCGTGGGCCATTCCATCGCCTCGCTTTTGCGCGCCGCGACGTCTAGCAGCATCGACCAAAATGCGACGCATAGCTTCCGATGCCGCTCCAAAGAAATGTGCGCGGCTTTTCCATGTCGGAACCTCAGAACCTTCCGATCCCAACAGTCGAATATATACTTCATTCACCAAAGCGGTTGCTTGGATCGAATTGCTGGCCCTCTCATGGACCAGCTTGTGCGCAGCCAGTTGTTTCAGTTCGTCATAAACAACGTTCCAAAGCTCATTCACAGCTCCCGATTCGCCTCGCTCCATCGCCTGCAATACTTCGGTCACCTGATTCGGTCGTGTCATCACAATCCCAACGTAGTTACGACACAGGCGATATCCAAGGACTTCGGTATTCCTTGGTGAGCCACTTGGACGCTTCTGGGTCCCCAACGATCGTTTCGGTCGTTGGATCCCAAGAAATCTTCTTCTTGGTTCGGATCGCGATATTGCCAAGATGGCAAACCGTGGCTGAACGATGGCCAATGCTGATGTCGGCTACAGGAGATTGACGAGACTTCACGCAGTCAAAGAAATTGTTGACATGTTTCGTGTTGGCCTGCATGTTGACAATTTTTGGTATCTCCACGCCTTTCAGTAATTCAGGAGGATTCGTCACGATTCCGCCTCGATAGACGAATAGACTTCCCTTGTCTCCAATGAACTCGGTCCCTTGCTCGGAATTCTTGGAGTCGATTTTTTGTCGGCAGCGCATCACGACGCCGTTCGCGTAGGTGTATTTGATGTCGCTCGTATCGGGAGTCTCGTACCAGCCGTCCGGATTGAAGACGGCTGATCCCTCGACCGAAGTCGGGCCGCTCGCATCCATTCCAAGACCCCACTGAGCGATGTCTAGATGATGCGCACCGAAATTTGTCTGCTGTCCGCCACTATAGTCCCAGTAGAATCGAAATAGATAGTGAACGTGGTTCTTGTTATAAGGTCGATAGGGAGCGGGGCCCAGCCATCGGTTGTAGTCGAATCCGTCGGGAGGCGGGCTGTTAGGGACCGGGCCTTGTGCGCGTGCAATCCAGTTCGGACCGGGCAACGTCACGTTGACAGAATGCACCTTGCCAACGATCCCTTTTTGAACGAGCTCGACGGCCATTTGGAATTCGACAGCACTTCGCTGCATCGTTCCGGTTTGCACGACACGCTTATGTTTGCGGGCCGCTTCGATCATGGGCTTTCCTTCACCGATCAAAAGAGTCAACGGCTTTTCGCAGTAGACATCCTTCCCCGCGCGACAGGCGTCGATGGTCATGGTTGCATGCCACTGATCTGGCACAGTTACGACGACCGCATCCACGTCCTTGGCATCGAGCAAACGTCGGTAGTCGTCGGTCGTAACGGCCGAGAGCCCGGCCTCTTTCTGCAAGAATGAACTCGCCTCGGCTAAATACGATTT
>JBEBHM010000366.1:0-8543 GCA_040080875.1 Pirellula sp. | reverse complement strand
ACTGCTTGCTCAGACTCTTCTTTGCCTTTGGAACGCTCCATCGATTCGGCCTTGGGATGCGCTGGCCCTCGATGAATGGGCGGCAAGTGGCAGTCTGAGTCACGGCGAAATCTGTTCAGTGCGGTTCTTGCTTGGTGTTTGGGACCAAGACAACGAATGGCAATGCGGAAAGTTTGATGCATTGGAAGCTTTACGTTTCGGTTTGATTCGTGCGAACTCTAATTCACGAGATCACTAAGCAATCGGCGGAATCGAAATTGGCGAAGAAGAAATTAACTTCGCCCAATCTTACTGGTACTCGATCCTGGGATTAAGAGTAGGATTAAGATTAAGACTTGCCAGCCAGATGGCGCTCGATCCATGGGCCCACTTTGTCGGCCCATTTTTTCCCATGCTCGCGCAGACCTTTTGCGCTGAAGTGGACACCTTGTCCATTGTTCTCGCGAAGATCCCCTTTGAGAGCATCGGAGTCTGGCCCCTCGATGGCGATACCAGATTCCCACATCGATGCTTGCGCGGCGCGAATATCCGGCGAGGCTTCGTCGCCGGGGACGTGATAGCTTGCTTGAGCGACGAACCAAGGCGACGGCCAACCGATTTCGCGACGCGAGACTTGAATCACCGTGGTTAAATACTCTCGATAGAGATTTCCAGCAAGTGTTCGCGTGGTATCTCGTTGATTCGCATCGCTTTCTCCTTGATGCCATAGAACGGCTCTGAATCCAGCGGTCCCCGTTGACTTCATTCGTGCTACAAAATTTGCAAACGCATCTCCTTTGCTTTGCCAACTCCCGTTCACTGTTTTTTCGACTCGGCTCTCGATCGTAGGGGGATTTGGAAACGATACGCCTTTGGGAAGCCACTCGCGAACACTTGTGGCGCCGATTCCACAAGCAATGAAGCCGACTGGGACGTCGAATCGCTTGACGATCGCGTCACCCAGCGCTGGCATGAAGCTTCCTCGATTTCCGCTAGCACCAGGTTGCGGATCGTTCGCGATCTGCCATCGAACGCCGTCGAAGGCAGCAACGCGGCTAGTCTCTGTAACTTGCTTTTCCTCTCCATGATTGGCAGAGTTCGATTGACCGGCAACTACAAACACCTCGCCGATACCGACATGCTCCACGAATCCTTCGGCGACAACCATTTCGTTCGACGAAGCCCGAACTTCTAACCGATGCCATCCGCCTGCGGGTGAGTCCAATATTGCGCGAAACATCCCGGCCTCGATGGAGCCGGTTAGTTTATGCCATTGCGACTCTTTCCCTTTGGTCACGATACGTGCCTCTAGGAGCAAGCTACCGTCGATACTAGGAAGTCTACCAACGATTGAAATGCTTCCTGAATCGATACTTTTCCTTTGAATGACTTGATAGTCCAAAGGCGAGAGCAGTTCAAGATTCGCCGCAATAGATTGTTGGTCGAGACAAGCCAACAATAGAATGACGATCAAGTTGGACCATCGAGCCAGCTTGATCAATGCACGGCGCACAAGGTCATTAATTAAAAGGCATTGCATCGAGTAACTCCTTTGTGTTGCGTTGTTCTAGTAGTGCCAATAGACTCAAGTCCCTGCCGCTTGATCTTTGCTCGAGTCTGAGGCGCTAGCCGATTTCTAGTGGCTTGGCTCGGCTAGCGCGCTAGCGCCTCAGGCTCAATCTACGGAAGCGGAGGTAACTTTCGAATTTTGGTACTAGACGTCGATTTCTACGGCTTCCTCGGCCCGTTCCATGATGAACCGGAATCGAGCCGATGCGTCGCGGCCCATGAGATCGTTCATGATCCGGTCCGTCTCTAGCTGATCGTCGATCTCGACCTTGAGCATACGGCGCGTCGCAGGGTTAAGCGTCGTATCCCAAAGGTCCTTGTGCATCATTTCACCCAAACCCTTGAATCGCGTAATCTCGGGTTTGCCTCGTTTGGCGTGTGTCACCAAGATTTTTTCTTTATCCTCGATATCCGCTGCCCAATAGCGTTCCTTGCCGATGTCGATGCGGAACAATGGTGGGACCGAGATGAACACTCGACCATCCGAGATGAGAGGCAACATGTGCCGATAAAAGAAAGTCAACAACAGCGTGGTAATATGATGACCATCCGAGTCGGCATCAGCGAGCAAGATGACTCGCTCGTATCGCAATCTGGCGATATCAAAGCCTTTGCCAATTCCGCATCCCAGTGCCGTCACCAAGTCCTGCAGCTCTTTGTTTTCGAGAACCTTCGACAGCGACACCGATTCCGTGTTGAGGACCTTACCTCGAAGGGGCAAGATCGCTTGGAAGTTCCGATCGCGGCCTTGTTTCGCGCTCCCTCCCGCCGAGTCACCTTCGACAATAAACAACTCGGACTTGCCTCGTCCCGTCGACAAGCAGTCGCTCAATTTGCCAGGCAACATGGCTCGCGATGTGCTTGTCTTGCGAGAGACCGATTCGGATGCAGCTCGCGAGGCCGCCCTCGCCCTGGACGAAGCGATGATGCGAGCGACGATGGATTCGGCCACCGTTCGGTTGCTATTGAGCCATTGTTCCAAAGCCGGACGGATGGCATTGTCGACGGAAGTCTGCACCTCGGGGTTATTGAGACGGTCCTTGGTCTGCCCTTGAAATTGCGGGTCCGCGACGAAGATGGAGAGGATAGCAACCAATCCTTCGCGAATATCTTCGTGGACGATTTTGACACCTCGGGGAATCAAGTTGTGCGTCTCAAAGAAATTTCGAACGGCTTTGCCGAGACCAGCTCGAAAGCCGTTTTCGTGAGTCCCTCCGTGAGCGTTGGGAATACCGTTGCAATACGAGCGAACGTGCTCGTCCGTCGACTCGGTCCATTGCATGGCGATCTCGATGCGTTCGTCCCCTTCCTTGCGAATGGTGAACGGAGTTTCATGAATCGATTTGGTTTGGCGTTCGGTCAGTACTTTGGCCAGGTAATCCACGATGCCTTGTTCGTGGTGATACGTGTCCTTTTTTCCTGTGGTTTCATCATGGAACAGCACTCGGACACCACGATGCAAAAAGCTGGTGATCTCAAGGCGTTGGCGAATGATATCGGGATCAAACTCGGTCTTGGGGAAGATCGTCGGGTCGGCGGTGAAGGTGATTGCGGTGCCTGTTCCACGAGCTGAGGAGGCTGCTTTTTGAAGCTTGGTCGTTGGTTTACCCTGTGCGAACTCCATCTTGTACTGGGCGCCATCTCGTCGAACGATCGCAATCAACTCTTTCGAAAGGGCGTTGACCACCGAGGCGCCGACACCGTGCAATCCGCCGGACGTTTTATAATTCTTGCCTTCGAACTTGCCGCCTGCATGCAATACGGTTAGCACGATCTCCAACGCGGACTTGCCCGTTTTCGCATGTTTATCAACGGGGATACCGCGCCCATTGTCGCTCACGGTGACGGTACGACCATTCTTGTGAAGCGTCACGACAATTTCGTTGGCGTGACCATTCATGGCCTCGTCCACTGAGTTGTCTAGGATTTCCCAAACTAGGTGATGCAAACCGGCGGAGCTGACACCGCCGATGTACATGGCCGGGCGTTTGCGAACCGGCTCGAGCCCCTCCAGGGCGACGATATCCGAGGCAGTATACGATTGCGACGAGTTGCTCATGCTTGCTCTTATTCTTCCTCAAGTGATTCAAGGGCCTTTGGCGGATCGGTGATGATCGAGGAGATCTTGCCGTTCTTTTGGATCTCGATACCTCGCCCGCCGCGTGCGGTGACTCGGTACTTGGCAGTCGAGATCGTCTTCTGTGCGCCGCGATTGGTTTCGACCATTAATAAATCGCGATCGCCCGTCGACGCTTTGAATCCCAAGAGTCGATCCGTCTTGGCCAATTTGATGAGTGTCACTCCCTTGCCCGCGCCGGACAAGTAGTTGATATCGACTGCCGGACAAACCATTGCCCGACAATCTGCCGAAATGGCTAATATCGTCTCGGACCCGTGGACCGGTACGACGGAAACGACGATGTGTTCTGGAGCCACGCGCGCAAACCGACGCCCACTCCGGGTGGAGGGTTCTGCAAACTGCGCCAAGCCAAACCGCATTGCAAATCCGTTGCTGGTCGCGGCAAAGGCGTGGACCTCAGGACAATACTCTGGCTTCTTGGGATCTTCGGCGATATTGCCGATGATGCGTGGATCGAGCGACAGCACGGAAACGATCTTCTCACCGTCCTTGAGCTTGAAAAGCTTTTGGACTGGTTCGCCATACCCGGTCGAAGGAGGTATGTCGATAAACCTGGTCGAATAGCAAACTCCAAAAGACGAGAAGAACGCCAATGTTGCGCGCGTCGAACCAGCAGCCAGGGAGAGAATCGCGTCCCCCTCGCGCAACCGACTCTTGCCGGGATCGGCAATTTGTTTTTGCCGTTTCACCCAACCATCGCGCGTGACCAATACGTGGCAGTCCTCTTCGATGATGAAATCTTTTTCGCTGAACTCAGGCTCCTCGCCTTGAGTGACGATTTCCGTTCGTCGAGCCCCTTCTTTGGTCTTTGCATAGGAACCGATGAGCGCTTCGATCTCCTCGCGAACGATGCTCCATCGACCTGAATTGTTGGTGTCTTTTGTGCTCTCTTTGAGCAATCGCTGTATTTCGCGTGCACGTTTTTGTTTGGCTTTGAGTTCATCGTGGATCAAATTGATTTCCAATCGAGCCAATCGATACAGTTTCAATTCCAAGATCGCGTCGGTCTGTTCGGCATCGAGCCCACCCTTGTTCACAGGAAAGCGCTGCATGATTTTTTCGGCAGCGTCGGCCTTGCCATCCGAGCGACGGATGATACGAATGATCTCATCGAGCGCATCGAAAATGATTGCAAAGCCCTCGAGGATGTGGATGCGTTTCAACAACGCTTCCAACTCGTGCTCAAGCCGCCGGGTCACGACCTCCAGTCGAAACTGCAAGAAGAACCAAAGAATCTCTTTAAGCCCTAGACGGCTCGGCGCAGCAACTTCTGGGTTTTCCGTTGGAATCAAGCAAGTCATGTTCACTGCAAAATTGGTTTGCAGCGGCGTGTGCTTGTACAAGTAGGCCAAGACCTTGGCTTCGTCCGCGTCCTTTCGAAGCTGCAAGTCGATGCGGATATCGTCAGTTGAAACATCGCGAACGTCTTCGATCAAGGGCATCTTGCCGCTCACAACAATCTCGGCGATGCGTTCCACTAAGACCGCTTTGTTCACTCCGTAAGGGATGGCTGTGATGTGCAGCAGTTTGCTTGCCTTCGAATCCTTCGAATCCCCGCCCGATACCGTTGTCCCGCGAATCTTGAGCGTCCCTTGTCCGGTTCGGTAGATTTCGCGAAGTTCGTCTTTGGAGTTGATGAGCAAACCGCCCGTTGGAAAATCGGGGCCATTGACTGCGTCATTGGCGACTAGCTGGTAGTCTTTGATGTCCGGGTCACTGAGCAGTTTGAGCAGCGCGCGACATACCTCGCCAAGATTATGAGGAGGTATGTTGGTCGCCATTCCGACCGCAATGCCAGTGGCTCCATTGACGAGCAAGTTGGGAACCCGGCTCGGAAGCACGACGGGCTCCAGCCGACTCCCGTCGTAGTTGGTTTTGAAGTGAACCGTACTGCTACTAAGGTCACGGAGCAACTCGGTTGCGACCGCCGACATGCGGCATTCGGTGTACCTCATCGCGGCCGCGTTGTCGCCGTCGATCGAACCAAAATTGCCGCTTCCATCGACAAGAGGCATTCGCAAGGAAAAGGACTGGGCCATTCGGACGAGCGCATCGTAGATAGCCGAGTCGCCGTGCGGATGGTAATTGCCCATTACATCCCCGACCACTTTGGCGCACTTCCGGTGCTTGGCCGAAAAGTCCAGTCCCTGTTGGTCCATGGTGTAAAGAATTCGACGCTGAACCGGCTTAAGCCCATCGCGCACGTCAGGCAACGCCCGGCTCGTGATGACCGACAGGGAATAGTTCAGATAACGGGCTTGGGCAGCGTCTCGAAGTGACACTCCTGAGATGCTGGCGTCTTGGTCTTGAAAAGGGAGCTCTTGCTGACCGGAACGACGACGTTTGGGGCGTCGGCTGGCTGAAGCCTTGTCGTCCCCATCTTCTTTTTCGTCCTCGGAATCCCCGTTTCCTTGCGGTATCTGGCGCTTGGCCATCCTTGCAATTTCTCCCTCGTTCTTGGTGTTTACAGCATGCGGTGCTGAAAAAGTTAAACTGTTCGGATTGTTTGGTCTACGCGAAATGGGAAATATAAATGGCTAAACAATTCGTGCAATGAGACCTGGAACGTCTATCGGCCGTTCGTCGAACGAATCCTGCGCAATAACGCCCTGAAATAGTGTCGTAGCCCCTCACTCGAAGTCCCTCTCCCCGAAGCGGCGATGCTGTGAAGCATTTCCAAGCGGGATAAGTCACTCTCGGCAAGAGTGACCCACCGTGGGACGTATCTGCCAGATGCGACCGCGAAGTCTTTAATCATAAAATTGCAATGAATTCACTGACGAAAATACTTCACAGCGATGCCGAAGCGGGCGGGGGAGCCAAGTCACAAATGATGAGGCAATCGCCTGAGACTCAGCGTTAGTGCCATGTGGATTATGGGGATCGGCTGATAACCAACTGACTGGTCCGGACGGAATTGTCGTTGCAAAGAGAATGGCATTCTCCGTTAGCTATCTCTTTCGGTGTGTTTGGCTGCGTAAGAATCAAGCGATTAGTCGAACTAGCCGCATGAGCGATCGATCCATTGATCTGTCGCCATTAATGGAAACAAAATGACGATCAGTTCGCGGAGGAATGCGATATGCGACAACTAAGGAAAGTTTCAACAGCCGTGTTGGTAGGTGTGGGAATCGGATTCGCCGCGAATTTCGAGAACAATGCCCAAGCACAGTGCGCCAGTGGATCTTGCGGTGGAGCCATGGCTGGCTCGTATGTTCCTGGTTCGGGAGGAGCGGACAGCTTTGCGAATATGCTTGGCAAGGGTACACAGCCACTGTTCGATAACTACTTCACCCGAGGGCATGCAAACCAAGCGGAAGCTGGCTTGTACATTTCGCCCATCGGAGTTCCTGGATGGGTAGGGCATACTTACAACACCTACCAGCCGCTTTACCCACATCAGTACCTGTACCAGCATCACGACAGGTACCATTCGTACTACGACCAAGGGATGGGACTCAATCGAACAAGCGCCAAGTACTATGCACCTCCGGTGCGAACTGCAGGCAAAAAAATATACAAGATGATCGAGATTCCTCGATAAGCTTGTTAGGAAAGAACTTTGTGGGCTGAGTCGGAGACCAGTCGAACCAACTATTAGGGCCAGCGACGAGCGATGGATCGTTTTCGTTGGCAAAGCTCACTGGTTTTATCGGAGGACTTACGTCCATGATTCGTAGCAAAGTATTGGCAGTAGCAATTCTGGCAACTGTCTTGTTAAGTTCAATGGCCCAAGCGCAGCACGGTCGCGGAGGTCGTATTCACGGTGCCCTCGGGGGAATCGCATCCGCACCTCCTAACACGCAAGGATTTGGGTACAACGCTGGCTGGATCACTCACTCTTCCTGGGGTGACTATTGGGCCCAAAATCAATCGATGCAAAGGCCTTGGCATGGAGAGTACTATTGGCTTCGTACGGGACAGCCAACGGCACTCGTTGTGCCACCTACCGTAACGATGCAATCCAACTATTCGTGGGGCGTATCCCAAAACACGATGACGCCCGTTTATCATCAGTTCGGTGGGCACGCTGCGACGGGTGGCGGAGGCGGCCAGTTCAAGGCAACGCCCTACTGGCCAAGCCATACGAATCAGTTCGGCGTCTATCCAGTGCGCGGCCCTTGGTAGGCAAATGCCACAAATCGGAAGTCCCTTCGGGTTACTGGGATGAGACTGAGGCGCTAGGAGATCTTCCCACTTTTGAATCAACGTTTTCGTTGGTTGAGTGTTGAGCCTGAGGCGCTAGCCGAGCCACGCCGCAAGAAATCTGCTAGTAACGCTTTTGACTCCATCAGCGAAATTCAGCCGGAAGGGACTTAAGACTTCCGGCAGTAGCGCATTACATAGAAGCCTGGCGTCAGGGCAAAAATAAGGCTTTGAAGTTTGTCAGAGGTATGAACGCAGTCGACGGCGCGCGATCACGATTCGGAGAATCGTGCGATAATGGTCCGCCTCACCGAGGCGGACAAGGCGCTAACTGGTAATCGTGCGAAAAACGATCTCTCGCGATGGTTCGCGACCGTGGCCTGTTAGCTGCATGCGATCATCCATTAGCTGCATGGTTGCGAAAGCATTGGTATCTTTCGTCTCAACCATTCCTTTGAGAGTAATGAAGGGCACGTCTTGGTAGATTCCAAAATTGCCGGCATGATTGTGCCCGTTCAACCAAGCCACGACGTTTCTATGTTTTGCAACGACTTCCAGAATTCTCTTTGAATTCCATGTGTTGTGCTCGTTTTCGGGAAACACAGGATGATGTGAAAAGACAATGATACGTTGATTTTTCAAGGCGGCCGATTGACAAGTCGCCTCAAACCAATCTATTTGTCGAGTGCTAAGGGCACTGTTCCAAGAT
>JBEBHM010000365.1:0-8561 GCA_040080875.1 Pirellula sp. | reverse complement strand
TTCTACGCAACCCGGCCTGGTCCCAACGGGTTCTGACGAGGAGGAAACCGCCGGACCGTTCCGTCATCGATTCGTCAGCGCTTCGTTTTGCGGAGCAAAACGGCTACAATACTTTCCCTATCCTAGGTTTATGGTCTCGCTCGAAATCACTTCAATACACAATGCTTACCCGACGAATATCTGCGATTAACATTCGCATCACTGCTGCACCCCGCTGTTTGTTACCCGCCAAGGCACTTCGTGTCTGTGCCCGATTGGGGCTTTGTATCCTGGGCGCAGCCAGTTGCGTTCCTTTGGCGAACGGTCAAACCGCGTCGGATGGGGCGGCAGCCAAGGCAACTAGCGCCAATCCTAGCAACGCCAATCCTGGCAGCGCTAAGTCGGCCAGCGAGGGAACTGACGAAACGAAATTTCTGAGCCGCATTCGCCAATTCACGTTCGAGGGGCTCCGATCCGGTGAAGGTTATTTCAGCCGTGATGGCAAGGCGATGGTCTTTCAAAGCGAGCGTGAGAAAGACAATCCTTTCTATCAAATCTATTATCTCGATCGCGAGACCGGAGATACCGAGCGAGTATCGCCTGGACATGGCAAAACAACTTGCGCGTGGATTCACCCCAGTGGCGATCGCGTGCTGTTTGCATCGACTCAGTTTGATCCCAAGGCGCTCTCGAAGCAAGCCGACGAATTGAAAGCCAGAAGTGATGGCAAACAAAAACGGTATGCATGGGATTACGACGATCAGTTCGAACTGGTGGAGTGGAACAGGACGACTAAGAAGTACACGCGTTTGACCCACGAGCTTGGATATGACGCCGAGGCGTCTTATTCACCTGATGGGAGCCTCATCGCTTTTTCCTCGAACCGACTTGCGTATCAGGCCAAGTTGAGCGAGAGAGAGAAAGCCTTGTTTGAAAAGGATTCGGCCAATGGATTGGATTTGTACGTGATGAACAGCGACGGCAGCAACGTTCGTCGCATCACCGATGTTTTTGGTTACGACGGCGGTCCCTTCTTTTCGCCGGATAGCAAGCGAATCTGTTGGAGACGATTTTCGGAGGACGGTGCAACGGCTGAAATCTACAGTGCCAACTTAGATGGGTCCGATGCCAAACGACTGACTTCACTCGGAGCCATGAGTTGGGCGCCGTTTTATCACCCTTCAGGCGATTATCTTATTTTTGGTACCAATCTCCATGGGTTTGCAAACTTCGAACTGTATCTCGTTGATGCGGCCGGCAGCCGAGCGCCTGTGCGCGTGACGACGTTCGAAGGGTTCGATAGTTTGCCCGTGTTCAGTCCGGATGGTTCCGAGTTGGCTTGGACATCGACCCGTACGGCCAATAAAAAATCGCAGTTGTTCATGGCGCAGTGGAATGACAAAGCCGCGCGCGAGGCATTGGGACTTGATCGTGTCATCAGCAAAGACGAAGCCGTTACAGATGGTAGCGCATTGGTGGCTCCAACGAGTGGGCAAATCGCCAACGCAACCGCCAAAGCCAACGAAGCGATCCAAGCCAACGATCCCGACTATCGGGCTTCCGATGTTGGGAGACACGTTGACTACCTTTGCCGTCCCGAATTGGGAGGCCGCTTGACCGGAACGGCTGGAGAAAAGATGGCAACATCGTACGTTGCCAGCTACATGGCTTCATTGGGTCTCGAGCCAGGCGGAGCCAGCAACACCTATTTTTATAACTTCCCGTTTACGGCAGGGGTGGAACTCAAGAGCACCAATACATTGACTTCAGGAGGAACCCAATGGCAGCAAGATCGGGATTGGCGGCCGCTTGTGTTTTCCAAGTCGGGGACGGTCGAGCCGACGGGAATTGTTTTCGCTGGTTATGGCATCGTTGCACCCGCCGAGAACGGGAACAAGGAATACGATTCCTACGTCCATTTGGATGTCGAAAACAAGTGGGTGATGGTGCTTCGGCAAATGCCGTCTGGCGTTAGTCCTGAGCGGCGGCAGCATTGGGCCCGCTACAGCTCGCTTCGTTTCAAGGCCATGGCAGCCCGCGATCGTGGAGCCAAGGGGATCATTGTCGTGAGTGGCCCGACGAGTGGCGTACGGCAACAATTGGTGCCATTGCAACTGGATGGCACCCTGTCTGGAACCAGTATTGCCGCAATCAGCGTTTCCGATGCTGTCGCAGAAACTTGGTTTGAGAAGTCCGAAGAGAAACTGCGCGATCTGCAAGTAGAGTTGGACAAGGGGGAGATGATGATGGGCTTTGAATTGCCCGGAGTCCAACTTGGAACCTCGATTGAGGTCACTCATATTAAACGCGATGGCGTGAACGCGATTGGGATTTTACGTGCTGGCGACAAACCGGCCAAGTCTGTCATGATCGTGGGCGCCCATATCGACCATCTCGGCAAAGGAGGCAATGGGAATAGTCTTGCGACAGAAGAAGAGCGAAGCGGAACTCACCGAGGAGCGGACGACAACGCATCGGGAGTGGCTGGCATGCTTGAGATCGCACAGTCTTTATCGCAAATGAAGCGATCAGGAAAACTGGCTTTGCAGCATGACGTTTTGTTTGCAGCATGGTCGGGAGAGGAATTGGGTTTGTTGGGCTCCGCCTATTTTGCTGACCATTTCTACGAGCTATATCCCCATGTGCCAAAGTCTAGCGATGGCATCAAATTGTACCCTTCGGTGATCGCCTGTTTGAACCTGGACATGATTGGGCGATTGCGAGAGAATCTCGTTTTGCAAGGTATCGGTTCGTCGCCGATTTGGACGCAGGAAATAGAACAGCGGAACGCGGTGGTGGGTTTATCGGTGGCGTTGCAAAACGATAGTTATTTGCCAACCGATGCCCAGACCTTTTTCCTCAAGGGAGTTCCGATTCTTTCTGCCTTTACAGGCTCTCATTCCGAGTACCATACGCCGCGCGACACACCTGAGTTGATCAACTATGAGGGTGCTGCCAAGGTTGCCAAACTAATGGGACTCGTGGCGAGATCGCTGGCAACGTCGGAAAGTGTGCCTGCATTCCAAGACCAAAAGGCTCCTGAGGGGCAAGGCGCACGGGCAGTGATGACCGCGTACTTGGGAACGATCCCCGATTATGCGCAAGGAGATATCAAAGGAGTGATGTTATCAGGAGTCGCGAAAGAAGGCCCCGCAGCCAAAGCTGGTGTTCAAAGCAAGGACATTATCGTTGAACTGGCAGGCAGAAAAATCGAAAACATCTACGACTATACTTATGCCATCGAAGCGCTCAAGGTAGGCGTAGAAACCGAAATCGCTATTCAGCGAAAAGGAGAAACGATACGCATGAAGGTGACGCCCCAGTCTCGGCAGTAGATTAGCCCGGCAGGTGATTCGCCAGGCAATAGCTCAACCCATGAGATCCAAGATGGGGGGCGTGGCTTCATCGATGGCGGGCAAGTTGAGCAATGACTCGTTGTTCGACTTGGAGCTATCGGCCTCCGAGTTGGACGGCGCGTCGTTTTGCGGTTGTTGACCATCGTAACGTTCGTTCGCATCTCGGTCCGTTATCTTGCCGGACTCTTCGAGCCGATCGACTGCGTCGCGAGGCGCAATACCTTTAGGCGCCGCGTGGGACGAATGTTTCGTGTCGTTTAGTGAATGCTGGGCCGATGCTGCGGCGCTCGTCCATCCGCCGCTGTTGGGCATGATTTGCATGATGAGACCTCCTTTAACGATTGGCTGCTTCGCTTTCGCTGGCAGGTAACACGCGATCGATCGGATTGATCAATGCCATTGGGCGACGGATTTGCGGATCCGAGGTAGTTCCGTTGACTTCGATTTGCCATAGTTTTCCGGCACTGGTTTGATTTAACGGATGAAACAATGCGCCGACGATGCCTCGCCGTCCGACGTTCGCGAACAAGTCCAGATGCAATTCACGGCGGACGTTAACCCAGCCAGTTCCTCGCATCGAGACGATATCACCATCCAAAGTCAAGTCTTGAATGGGGATTCTCTCCCCATCAATGCCAAATAGAACATCCGCGGAATCGAAAGCACCTTGACCGGGTTTGATCGACAGCATTCGAAATAGGCGAATCATTGCGGGCAGCTCGTATAGATTGGCATCGCGCAGCCACACTCGCCCTTGCCCCTCGAGCGCCGCGGTATTCGTTAGAGCTCCCTGCAGGTCGCATTGAACGGAGAGTTGCCCAACAGCGTTGGTGCTCGATTCCCCGAGATCAACGAGGAACCCGTCCAGATTCGCATCCACAAGCCTCAATCGATATCTCGCTCTCTGTTGTGCATCGAGTGGTTCAACACCGCTGATGAAGACGGTTCCGCTCAATGATCGAGCTTTGATATCCGTTTCCCTCGTGTCCAGGTAGGGTATATCCTTGTTCGGTCGAACCGCGTTCGGGTCGGGGGGCGGAACTGGGACGTTTCGATTCATCAGTCGCGGTCGGTTGGAAAGCGAGTCGTGAAGAGTGCTTCGATATGTCGCACTGCTTACCGAGGTCGACCGTTGATTGGGAGCAAGATAGTTCGCGGACACGACATGGGTTGGCGGTCTTTCCTGAAAGCTTGGGACGGGCAGGTTTTGGCTCATTTGCCAGCTCGATGCATCCCGGCCCAGCAAAAGTTCATTCCGATTGAACGCGAAGGGTCCCACCATGCCCGTCACAGCGATGTTTTTGACCAAGAGTGAGTCCAAGTTGAGTGTTCCAAACGCCATGGGTCCTGCATTGGTGTTCTTACCGGCGAGGCTGATCGAACCGCGGATACCAGATGCAATCCCACCTCCGCCGAGTCGTCCGTCTTCGACTTGCAATTCAAGATCCCACGCGCGAACGATCGATTCATCTGCAGCCATCGGCGATGCGACTCGGGTGGTTCCGGTGATACTCACAGGTCCGCGAAAGTCGACTCGTACCATGGGTGTCCGAAGGTAGCTAGGCAAACAGTTGAGCAAGCTTTGGTCAACCATCAATCGCGTCAACGGAAGCCACGTGAGGACGCCATCCCACGTGCCGTCCGCGTGGAGTCGACACTGTCCCTCGGTTTGAAGTCTGCTTGCATCATGCAATCCAGATAGCGAATTGATATCAATTCTACCCGGTCGATAAACAATATTGCACGCAATGTCGTTGACTTGATATGGCAATGAGATGGGACGCACGGAAACAGATCGCCCGGCTTGAGATTCCTTTTCTTGATTTTCTTTGATCTCGACCCGCAGATCCAATGGGTTGAAGGAGTCTTGTCGATTGATGCTCACCCAGACTTGATCCAGAACACCGCTTGGCTGCAACTGGTCCCATAGTCCTCGAATACTGAGAGGCAATGCTTGTTGCAATTCTTCGTCCAATGCGACGTTATGGCCGTCGAAGTCGAGTTGCATGGATTCAAGCACCGAGTTTTTGCATTGGCAAACCCCCTGTCCCTTGATTCTTCCGCCATCGTTTCGTCCGACAAAATTGCGTAGCAATAGATGCTCGTCGTCGAGGGTTGCCTCGCCGTGTATGTCTTCGATTGGATATCGGAACATGTCATACTTGATGGAACACTCAGAAAACGTTAATTCGATGGTTTTCGAGATCGAGTCCGGTCGGTCGGATGTTCTCGCAAAGTGTCCTTTCTTGAGCAGGAGGGTACCTGTCGGGTGCAAAGACAGTATGAACTTATGCAAAGAGCTTTGAGGTGTATCCCTGGGGGAGAGCGATCGAAGCAGGGTTTCATCGATTGGGATGGGCCCATCTGCGGCCAGCTTGAGGTCCATCAGCCAACGTGGACTTGCCTTCGTAAGGACTAGCTCACCGCGAAGAGTTTGGCCGGCTGCTGTACCCATCAGATTAGTGGCTACAATCGAATCGTTCTGATAGACGAAGTCGCCCGAAACTCGCTTGACCGGATACGGGAAGTAGTCAGCCTCGACGCCAGCGTCTTTCGCTCGAACGATGACTCTTGGTGTCCAGCGTTGACCATCGAACTCCAGCATCGCGGATGCGTCAACCACGCCACTGACGCCAAGCTTGCGCCACGTTTCTTGAACCGAAAGCGGCAGCGCTAGATAAAGCCGTTGGTCGAGTGAAAGGTCTTGAACACTTAACGAAGCCCGCAAGGGAGAGCTGATCGTAAATCCATATACGTCGCAGTGACAGGCGATTCGGGTATTGCCGCTGGAGGCTTGAATATTGCGAAGATGCAGGAGGCCGTTCTCACAATCCACTTCTCCCGACAAAGACTCGAGTGGATATGGAAGTTTCGGATGCAACAATCGTCCATTTTGAATCTTTGACTTGGCTTTGAAAGATAGCTTGCCTCGATCGGAACGAACAGCGAAATCGCCATGGAGCTCGCCACTGAATCCATCGGCGTTGCTCAGATATTGCTGTAGGACGGACGGCAATTGGCTAGCCAACCTGGGAGAATACTCCAGTTTGACCACCCGACCCTGGGCAACCCACGATGCCTTATCCTGGCTGAGAGTCGCGTTCAACGACACGTGGTTGAAGTAGCTACTCGAAACACTTGCGACGACCGCTGCGGACAACGGAGCAATACGTCCGCTGACCAACCTCGGTGAAAGGCATACACTTGCTCGCAGATCGTGGCATATGATCTCTTGTTCGGCTCGACCTGTCTCGCTACCAATCCGGACTAATCCCGATCGTACTTCGATGGAGGGCAGACTCGGACTGATGGGTTTGTTGCTTGAGAGTTCTTGAACGCTGAAGCGTCCATCGGTCAACGGCCAAACACAGACTTCGACTCCATCGGCGACGACTTTTTCTACAGGCAATTGTCCTTGAGCCAGCCCGATCAACTCGATGGGACCTGAGCAAAGGACTCGACCGCAACGAAGCACGTCGCGAAGTCCCTGATCGGTGGGCTTGGCGATGCGGATTCCCTCGATGGTGATCGATTGGCCGGGGATCAAGTGAGCTCGATCGATGAATACCAAGTGGCCTGGAAATTCTTTTCGAACGTGCTTGAGAATCTCGGTGGTTAGTTTGGAGTCGACTCGACCGACCAAATGGAAATATCCCCAAAGCCCTAAGATGGCAAACAGCAATAGCCAGACGAGGCGATGCTCCCATACGCGATCACGGCTTCGTCGAATCAACTTAGCTGGGTTCGTCGCCGGTGCTAGTATTGTGGCTTCCGTTCGCCTTTCCATCGATTGAAACTGCCAATCCTTTGCTAGTTGTTCGATTGCGTTCGCTTTGACATGCCCAACACCACAACGCAACCAATCCAATGCCCGCCATGGAACATAGAACCAAGACCGCAGGTTGCCTGTACCGCACCGATCCAATGAAGAACATGTGCAATATGGCAAAGTAGAGGCACGGCATTGCGGTCAACCAAGCCCCAGGAGATCTGCGAGTAGCCCACAGACCAACCGCCGCTAGGATAACGATGACCGAATAACCGACTGCCTCCATCCACCTCACCCAAGCACCGCCGATCTCGCGCGCGACTGGTAGAGGAGACCACGTCTTGGCCAACTTTACCAATCCCAGCTTTCCAGCGTCAGACGGATTTTCCAAGGCCCATGCAATAGCAGCATTCTGCAGTCGCCGATTCAACCGATATTCATATGTGCTCTCCAGGGGTTTGCCAGCATTCAGCTTGGCGTCGTCTTCGTTGGACTGTTCGACGGCAAATGCATTGACAAACTCCATATTTTCATCGCTGCTCCCCGAAGCTCCTGGGTGCCATCCGTCGTAGAGACTTGCTCCGACCTGCAACGTCGTTGGCACAAATTTGCCAGTGACAACATAGTTTCGAATCCACCAAGGGCTCATGGCCGTGCAGATTCCTATGCAAAACAAGAAACAATGAACGCTCCACTCCATTTTTTGCTTAGCGCGTGGATCTGCAGCCTGGGAGCTTCGCATTTCAAGAATCAGGTACGGGAAAAAGAATGCTGGCCAAAGACTCCAACTCGGTCGCACAAGACAACAGAGTCCACTTAATCCGCCGGCAAAAAACATCCAACGTCGCGATCTAATTCGATTCTGAGCGATCCGATCTCGCAACGAAAGCTGGGTCGCGATCAAACATAGAATCAACAATGGGCAGAATAGTGCTTCACTCAAGATAAAGACACTCATTCCGATCGCACCCGGATAGAGCATAGCCAGCATTCCGCCTGCCAGGCCAATTTCATTGGCATAAGTTCGAAGATGCCTTGAGGCTTGGTCGAACGGGGTGGGTTGGTCGAGGGGGCCTAAAACAAATGTGATCGTGCGTTTTCCGCATAAGACAATCAGTGCGATGCACACCGCACCGAGGGTACAACCGCAAAAACGGGCCAGAAGCACAGACCACCACGAGTATCGTTCGCCATCGGGCAACAGAGAGGCTGCAGGAGCGAGGAACATCGGATAGAGTGGTGCACGGAAAATCTGCGAGTTGGGGCTTCCATACTGATACGCTTCGCCGTGTGAAACCGTTTTGGCGAGATACCAATAGGTGTCACTGTCACCGAATCGCAGGAACGTTTCCGATTGAATACTGGAGTGCCATGCAATCGCAGCCAGGATTCGAATCAAGAACCCCAGAGCGACGATCAGAATGCAACCGACGGCAATCGTTCGGGTCGAAAGGGTG
>JBEBHM010001105.1:0-2236 GCA_040080875.1 Pirellula sp. | reverse complement strand
AATATGACAACGCCGCGAAATCCGATTTTTCCATCGTCAGTACGATCGCGGGAACAAACGGTAAGAATCGGTTGAGTTTGTTTATCGAAGACGGACTTGCCTCTTCGAATACCGATTGCTCAATCAGGATCGCATCAAAGCTATGGACGCGTTCGTCCAGAATCGTAATCAAGTCCTCAAGTTTGTCCAAACGAATAAATACTGTGTCCGCATTCGGCGTTTGCGTCACCGAAATGAGTGACGAGCCGTAGCAAACATGTGCCACTTTCAGCTTGTTCCGCATCGAATGGTCGAGTACCTGGGCCTCGGTACTTCCAGCTTCGTTGGCGGTCGCCATCCATTCGGCTGCGTCCTCGTGTTCGGCAAAGGTCTCAAGCTGCGATCCCCAAACGCTGCGGCGCAGTTCCACCATGCGGAGTCGCCGCATGATGCCTGCTCCGTTGGATTCGGAACGATTTAAGCAATCGTCGCTTCCCTCCAGTATCAATTGGAGATGATCGATCGCCGTCATATCGGCGGTGACCGTCAATATCGGAGGGCAGTCTACCGTTTGCGCAAGCTGATTCAATGCAAACGTTGCTTCGTCGAGGTTGCCATCCGTCCGCAGTAACAAACACTGGAAACTATCTTGTTCGAGGTGTTTGATCGCTTCTTGGGGAGTATCGCAATGGGTCAAGCTCCAGTTCAGGCCACGATAGTCGAGGAACTCACCGTGAAGTGTTCGAGCTGATTGCGAATTGCTATCCACATAGACCAGTCGCACGATTAGAGTCCCTCTTTGCGAGCGTGAGTGCTTTGGCTAAGGGGGCGATTCGAATAGTGCATGCTGCCTACGCGGAAAAAGAACCGGGGTAATGCCAGCTCTGCCCCAATCCATGTCGATAAGTCTGGACTGTCTTTGGAATGCGCCGAGGACTTGCTGGGTCCCCCGGGGGGTACATCGAGCGAAATGGTGTGCACACGAACGAGCCCCTTATGGGCGCGATAATTTGATTGGATGGCCGTAGGTGGTGTCGACAGTTCCGGTGACAATCGCTCGACGCGAAAGGCCTGTCTCTTTCCGAACGGCACGACCACCAAGGAAATGGTGTCACCGATCGAAAGCAAAGTGGCACGATGCTGCGGCAAGTAAACGATTCCCTCAACCGAACCCGATTGCAGGAGTTCGAACATGGGCTGACTTGGGTCGACGTGCTCGCCGACATTGCATTTGCGTTTGAGAATGCGCCCCGCCACAGGAGCTACAATACTCGACGCTTCGAGGAGCGATTCTATTCCGGTGATTTCCGATTGAATGCCAAACACTCGGCTCTGCTCAGCCTGAACCAGTTCGTCGACGTGCTCGTCCGGCATTGATTTTACAAGCGGTTCCAAGGATGCAATCGCGGAACGGAGATCCTCGATCTGCAATTCAAGGCTTTCGTGTATGGACTTGGCCGCCAGGAACTCCGCTTCGGAAACCGAGTTGGAGCTCCGCAGAATATGGTGGTTTTCCAGGGTCTTGCTGGCTTCTTCCATGCGTGCTTGTTTGTCGTGAAAATCGCCTAGCAGCTTAAAATACTCTGCGCGGCGATCCACTTGTTCGGCAGCCCGCTGCTGGCCACGTTCACGCACTTCGGCCATCCGGACATTTAAGCTAGACAACGCCAATTGAAGTTCGCTTCGGACTCGGCGAAGATTGATTTGCAGCTCGATCGAATCGACAACCGCTAGCACTTTTCCCGCTGGGACAATCTCCCCTTCGTTCGCATTCACGGTTACAACGCGACCAGCCGTGCTCGGGGCAACCTGAATGACCACCCCCTCGATTTCTCCATACGCCTGGTATTGCCCGAGTTCACTCCATAGTACGTACGCAATGAATCCCAAAAACGAAAAAATGATCGAGCTGATAAACCAACGCCCTTTGGCTTGTTTTTTGAGCGGTGCTGGCTTGGGCATTCCAGTCGATGGCGGAGCGCCGAGCCGAGTATTCGAGGAGTCACTTAGCGCGCTCTTCGACCTCGGAAATCCAACGCTTCGATCTTTCTCGAAGGGGGCTCGAATTGGATTGGCGATCATGAACGAGTGTTCGCGAAAGTTGTGGCAAATAGTGAGACAGGACGCTGGTCAAACGTAGGTCGTACTGCGGGAATTCAAGTCAAATCCAACGCAACAGCGGCAAATAATTTAGGAATCACCGGTCCAATCCCTACATCCGTCACGTTGCACACTCTCGTGCTCGTTCCCCATGGTC
>JBEBHM010000364.1:0-7500 GCA_040080875.1 Pirellula sp. | reverse complement strand
ATTCAAAGGATCCGGCCGCTTCATCAAATTGGCCTAATCCTGTCGGTTCCTCTGTCGCAACTCTTTCAACGCCACCTCAAGTTGCAAGGATCGAGGCATTGGATCGCGACTTCAAATTCGCTTCGTTGACGCAACGTCAGATTTCAATTCGTCACGTAAGCGAGGGACGATTCTATAGTTCCCTCACTTACGTTTCGGATTACGATTGGTAGGTTTCATCGTGCCGCTCGCCTAACGACGATGATAGTGGGTTGTTGTATGAGGGACGAGATCGCGATGCAATCCGTGCCGGACGGAATCGTAGTGCGTAGTTGTGTGGGGAACAACCCGCGAATATGACCGGTACGAATGCGAGGGCTGCACTATGATCGTTGGTCGGTAGGACGAGTATCCGCCGCCAATAACGATTCGGCTCGAGGTGTAGGGGCTGGCATGGTAGTGGGACGTCGTGTGAGGAACCGCATCGTAGTGAGTGGTTGTGTGCGGAACTACGTCATAGTGGTTGCCATGACGGATGTGATCATAGTGAGTCGTGGTGTGAGGCACGTAATCAATATGCGTTGAAGTGTGAGGGAAATAGCCGTATTGGGCTTGAACCCCTGTGTTCATGCCAATCAGCCCCGCCAAAGCCAACAAGGCTCCCAGTATTTTCTTAATCATCATTCTACCCCTAAAGCAGTTGCGAGACTTGCGGCCATTCTCACCCAAGAATGCGTCCAAGTCATCTAGAAACCATCCATCAGGTACGCAAATGCAATGCCAAAAGGCCAGAGTATGCAATTTGCCTGTTTCTGCAGGGTTTCGGAGCTAACCCAGAGTCCCCAGTGTTCTCAATCTGAATCGCGTAAATCAAAACGATGCGATCTAGCCTGATCAGTGCCTGGCACGGACCTAGTTAACGCCTGGCACCGACCTAGTTGACGGCCCGAACGGGTGGGTGGCATTCATTCGGTGGGCGTGTAAACCAGCCGCCAGAAGTGTTCATCGGAATTGTCTCGACTTGGCGACCGATCAATTCGGATGCTTCCCGCCAACTTGTCGATTTCGTTTAGCTCCATGCCCTTGGTAATGTCCTTGGCAAGATATTGCGACTGAACATTGGCCAGCACAATCGAGTCGCTCAGGATTCCCCATTGCAGGGCACCAGCCGCGATTCGCTCAACTTTGCCGCGGTCCTGTGATAGCGGACCTTGGTAAGTTAGATAATGCGGTCGATGGTCGGGAAGGCGCCGTACCTCGGCCCCCGTTTTCCAGAGTTCAAAGGAAGGGGGGGTTTCAAACGTAATCAAAGTAGTCCCATGAGGAGCATTGGCTTCGAACATCAAATCCCAATGCGACGATCGCTCAGAAAGGGTCGGCATTTGATGATGGAGGATGACGAACTGAAATCGCTCCAAATTTTTTTGGTTTTCTTCAAGTCTTCCTTTTCCGTCCATCAGCATCGGAACCTTTCCAGTCGTTGGACATCCAAATCAACGTCAAAGGCCGCAAATACGTTGAGTTGAGCGGTCATTGAGGGTTGTTTTAGGAAAGAACTGGTTGATTTTCGGCTGGTCCTCGTTACCTACGAACGTCCAATCCGGACGATTTTAGCGGTTATGCCGCCTGGCAACGAGTTAGCTGGCTGGGACAAGTTTGCATCCAAACTGCACCTAACTATACTCGAAATCGTGTGTTTCTATGTCCGTACTACTACTAAGGTTGCGTTTTTTTCCTTTAGAGTCTGTACTGACGTGAATGCATTTTTACAACCTTGCGTGGCTAAAGCTTCGCGAGGTGTTCCTGGCTACCTTTGCACTGAGGGTTGGTGATGACCATCCGCCGGCTTCGCAACAAGAATACTTCCAGCTTCACACCTGCATCCCAAAAATCGAAAGCCAACGACAAGGGTCGTGGTCTGCTTCGGCGTCATCTTTTGGAGTCGCTTGAAGAAAGGCGATTGATGGCCGCCGGTCCGCAATTGATTGGAGTTCAGCCTAACAATAGCGACTTGATCGTAAACGGCGTCGTACGAAATGTATCGCCGCGCGAATTGACCTTTCGATTTGACGATTCGCAGATCATCGACGCGGCTTCGGTCGGGGGCATTCGGGTGACGCGGGCTGGTTCTGACGGCTCGTTTACGCTGCCGAGTGTGTCGTCCGATTTCGGAACGTTGGGCCGTGTGGATCTGCAGTTTACGAGCCGCAATGCAGCGGACACTTTGATCATCAATGTCGCTCGAGTTGATCGCGGTCCGGCGGATGCGGATCCAGTTTTGTTCATTTCGGGAAACACGCTCAACATTACCCTGAATTCCAATCCCAACGCGTTGGTAACGGCTCAGCGATTGGTGGACTTGGTGAATACTTCGTCCGTGACCGTTCCCCGGTTGTCGGCTCGAATCAACGGCGGGTTGCCATCGACCAAGCTGGGAGCGGTTGATCCCTCGACGTTCAGTCCGCTTCGTTTGGAGCTCAATAATGACGTCATTGTTCAGCCAGGAGCGGTAGTGATTGGAGATCGTCCTAACGAGAATGAAGTCACCCTTCGTTTTGCCGAAACGTTGCCAGATGACGTTTATCGATTGGAGGTATTTGGATTTGACGACGCTGGACGGGGAATTCGGGGGCTAAGAAACACGAACGGCGAGTTTTTTGTTCCGTCGAATCCGAACACTCGCCAGGATACGATCGATTTTCGATTGGACCTTGGGCCAAAAGTTACGGCCGTGGTTCCGCAACCTATTGTTCGCAACGCGGATAAGTCAATAACTCAGCTTCGCAATACGATTGTTGTTTACTTCGACAACGACAAGCTTTTGGTCGAGAATGGACCGGACGGCAACCCGACGGCGCGCAGTGTTGAGAATCCTGCCTTTTACCAATTGATATACACGTCGGACTCGGTTCGCAACACAGATGACTTGCCGGCATTTTTTCCGACGGTGGTTCAATACAATGCGGCTGCAAACACGGCGACGTTGCGGTTTGACAATGATTTGGATCTATTGCCTGGAGCATTCTTGCCATCGAGCACGTTTCGATTGCGAATTGGTACGCGCGAGTCAGCACCGATGGCACCGGTGCGAACAGAGGCCACAGCATCCGCTATTTCTGATTTGAATACCAATGGCGCAGCCAAGGTGCGATTCACGTCAAAGATTCTTGGCGAGGCGGGTTCTGGAATCACTGTCTCCTTTACGAACACCGGTGCTCTACCTGCACCTAACGTTTCAGTCAGCGGCAGGTCCATCAGCGTCAATTTGGGTGGAACGGGCACTACCGTCAATCAGGTCATCCAAGCGATTGAATCCAACCCCAACTCATCGGCTTTGGTCAAGACGATCTTAGAGCCAGGCGGAAACGGAAGCTTCGTCTTAGGGAATCGACCCATTAACTATTCCCCTGTGACGTTGTTCGGATTGGGAAGTACTTTTGACACGGCATCGGATTTGGGGACGATCGGTTCGTCGAGTGTTCCGCTTACGAGTTTGCTGTTGAGTTCGTCCATCGATCCTGAAGTTCATTCGTTGGATGTGTTGGGGGCAGCGGACGATCCAGGGCAGCGAATTCTTTCGGAGCAGTTAGAAAACCATATCAACCCAAGTTTTGGGGGTGATGATTTTCCTGGAATTCGAACCATCTATTACAATTTCCAAGAGATCTACGGTACAGACAATGGAGTACCGGTTTCCAATGCGATTACCGAAAAGCAGAAAGAACGGGTTCGCGAAGCTTTTGCGTTGTGGTCGAATCATTTGGGCGTCCAGTTCGTGGAGTCGGGATCCAGCGGGCTTACGATAGCCTTTGGAACGACCAATGCGCTCTTTTCGTCACCTGGCCAAGTGGAGATTCAAGGTCCTTGGGGTGTAAGAATCGACCCGACCTATCAAAACAGCATGGCTGTTTTTTCTGCAAACAATGTTTGGCATGACAACTACGGTGAAAACCTAACTCGATCGGCAGCAACCAGCATCGGATTCATGCTCGGATTGTCCCGAGCGGGAAATTTGGCTCCTTCGGAACTGATGAATCTGGACAATGGCTTCCTGACTTTTCCTCCGAATGCCGACCGAAATTTTGAACCGATCTTCCCGGGCAATCAGGATTTGATTCACGGCCAGTATATTCATAGGCCGGAAGGAAGTGATATTGATCTGTACAAGTTCAATATCGACTTTGGTCCTGACGGTGCGACACGAACCGGTGTGTTTGTTGGGGAAACGTTGGCCGAACGATTAGCCGACGGCAGCGCGCTCGACAGTCGATTGGCTCTCTACAAACAGAATCAAGCGACCGCCACGACCAACTTGGGAGCGGGGCAAGGAGTGCAAGTTCAATTCACTGCCGTACGACCTGGCAAGCTGGGAAACAATCTCCAAGTCTTTGTGACTCGCAGCAACCGTGGTCCTGGTGCTTTGCCGATCGTCAATACCTTTCCGAATGCAATCACGATCGACTTGAATTCAACCACTGGCCAAGAAACGACGTTGGGCCAATTCGTCACTGCATTGGATAATGACCCGGCTGCGCGCTCTCTGATCAAAGTGAGATTGGTGGGTGGCAATGTCTCGACGGTCATTGGAAATCGAGATATCACTTATTCGCCAATTTTGTTGACTGGCGGAGACCTAGAGGAAATTTCTCAGAATGACGACTACTTTAGCAATGACTCGTTGATTCGAACGACTTTGTCTTCCGGTGTTTACTTCCTCGGCGTTTCATCCACTGGCAACGACCAATACGATGCAACGATTCCGGGAACTGGAACCGGCGGTAGAACCGAAGGGAAGTACGACCTGCGACTTACGTTCCGCGCTCAGACGGATAGCAGCGATTCGATTCAAGATGTGCCTGGACTTATAGGCGATACCGCATTAGCGTTGGATGGAGATGCCGATGGAGTGAGTGGAGGAGTCTACAACTTCTGGTTCCAAACGCGACCGCTGGATCGAGCCGTTCGATTCAATGCAGGTGCGTCCGCGGACCTTGAGGGCCGTATTGTCACCATTCGAGGTGGTAACGGGGTCGAACGACGATTCGAATTCAGTAGCGACCTCAATGTTGGCATTGGCAACACAGTCATTCCGTACACGCTAACCAGTTCGCCAAGCGAGTTGGCCTTGAATTTAGCGAACGCCATCAACAGCCGTGGCGAGTTGAGTGTTACTGCAATTTCGAATGGCCCGCGAATTGTCCTTCGAGGCGAGCGGCTGATTCAATTGTCTCAGGGGCTCACCATCATTGATTTGTCTGGCAAGACGATCTTTGTCGATAAAACATCCGGCCCGAACGCTGATGGATCGCTTGCTCATCCGTTCAATAACATTGCAGGCGCTGGTGTGGCCAATGCATTTGCTGCATCGGTGCCAGGTGATATCGTTCGTATTGTTGGCAACGGTGGTCAAGACGATCGATTGGAAACCATTGGCGACAATATTGCTTATGAGATTGGTTTTGGCCTATTGGCCGGATCGATTCTAAGCGATGGTTCCACGATGGATGTGCCAAAGGGTGTTACGGTCATGGTGGATGCGGGTGCCACGTTCAAGATGCGTCGATCGCGCATCGGCGTCGGTAGCTCGACGTTGGGCGTGGATCGAAGCGGCGGTGCTCTGCAGGTTTTAGGTGCACCCATACTTTTGGACAACGCTGGCAATCCTATCAAATTAGGTAGCGGCCAAGTCGCGGCGGGCAGCGTCTATTTCACCTCTTGGCTAGATGAGTCGATTGGGTTGGACAACTACTCCCCGGTGACGACGCCGAGTGCTGGCGATTGGGGTGGATTGATGTTCAAACGAGATTTGGACGCTGCAGCTGGCAGGTTCGATCTCGAAGACGAAGGGATTTTCCGGCAGTACGTGAACCACGCAGACATTCGCTATGGTGGATCGAGCGCCGTGGTCATCGACGCGATTCAACAGACGGTCAACGCAATCCAAATTGCGGATATGCGTCCATCGATTTCGTACAACAAGATTTCGTTTAGCGCGGATGCTGCGATGAGCGCGACGCCTGACAGTTTCCGCGAAACACTCTTCAGCGAACCGATTTACCAACGCAAGGGGTCATTTACACCAGACTACAATCGGGTTGGTCCGGAAATTCATGACAATCGACTAACCAACAATTCGATCAACGGTCTCTTTATCAAGGTCAGTACGCCTGCAGGTGGAGAGTTAAAGCAACTGACAGTCCCCGGTCGCTTTGATGACGTCGATATCGTTCACGTGGTTTCGGAAAACATCGTAATTCAAGGAAGTCCCGGAGCAAGTTACTTTGATCAAACGGTTTTGCCTTCCAATCTCATTTCGCTTCGGGGGAGAACTGGCGGTACGTTGGTCGAGGGTACGTACAACTACAAACTGACATATGTGGACCGAAACGGATACGAGACGCCTCCGAGCGACGCGACGCAAAATGTCATTTTGGGCGTGGGTCAGACCGCAGTAAGTTTAATTGGTTTGCCAGGAGTATACGGAGAGTTTATCAGCCGACGGCTATATCGAAGTTCGCCAACGGGGACTGGCAGCTATCGACTTGTGGCTGAGTTGGATGGCGGAAGCAATGCGCATGAAGACTTGGGCGCGGTATTGAGCGACGTGAGCGACTCGCGTTCGACGCTTTTCCGGGATCGACCGGATGTCGGCTCGGTGATCCTCCAATCGGCAGCGGGTGGATCGCTGGCCATTGGAAACTATCGATATCGCGTGGTGATGGTGGACGCCGCTGGCCGAGAGAGTTTGGCATCGAATCCAACTTCGGTGATGACGAACTCGATTGCCAATCGGTCGATACGCTTGTCGAACTTGACACCGCTTCAGGATGGCTATGCCTCGCGACGTATCTACCGAAGTTCGGCATCGGGCGCGGGCACTTATCGATTGATCGCTGACATTACGGATGTTGCGATTACTTCGTACTTGGATGACGGAGCAAATCTTCAAGGGACACTGTCACTCGCCGCGTCCGGAACGGTTCGGCCTCGAGTCGATGCCTCGTTGGCTCTCGATCCAGGTACCGTGTTGAAGTTCGAGGGAGCGAGGATCGAAGTTGGTCACAGTGCGCAGTTGTTGGCGGAAGGGGTCGACGGAGGTCGAATTGTATTCACGAGCAAACAAGACGACCGATTTGGAATTGGCGGAACGTTTGACACGAACAATAACGGTTTGAACGCATCGTCGGACGCTCGACCTGGTGATTGGAGTGGAATCTATGCATCGCCGGGTTCATCGATCCATATGGATCATGCGGTATTTGCCTACGCAGGCGGCTCGTCCAGAATCGAAGGTACCTTTAAGTCCTTTAGTCCAATCGAACTGCAACAAGCCGACGCCCGAATTGCGCATACCACGTTCGAAAACAACGCCAATGGGATGGGTGGACAAGGTCCCATCGATCGTCTTGGTCGCCCGGCCAACGAAAACTATCCGTTCGGGAATAACAACAGTCGCGGGTCAACGTTGTTCATTCGAGGATCGCAGCCGGTGGTTTTGGGCAACATTTTCCAGAACAACGC
>JBEBHM010000363.1:0-8571 GCA_040080875.1 Pirellula sp. | reverse complement strand
TTTTCCCCATTCGCCCGTCAAAATCTCATTGGGATTTTCGATTTTATTGCATGTGACCAACCTGTGGCCTCCAATTGGAGGCCGGTGGATTGAGGAGACTGCAAGCTGATAGCAGAAGCGCCGGCATTCAGGGAGCAACGGCCTAAGTTCGCTGCGGATTAGCGCAATTCGCTCGTCGCTTGAAGAACGCAACATATAACATCCTTCAAAAAGCGACTCGACATGCTCAGTAACAAACTCATTCGTTTGCTCTTCTTGTTGGCGTTGCTAGTTCCAATGGGCGGTGTCGCCGCCTGGGGAGTCCGACACGCACGCCCCAACCTCGTTTGGCTCAGGATTTGCCAGAAAGATGGGAACGTCTACGCTCTTGGAAAGCAAAATCTAAAACAGGATTCGATGCTGACCTGTTTGAATGCGACCACAGGGGAATTCACTTCGGTTCGCCTGCCTCGACATCGAGACTCGTATTCATACTCCACTGGTTTCGACGGGGATCAACTCTGGACTGCGGAAAGAGACTCCCGTGGCTATCATCAGATTTTCGCAGTAAGCGTCCCGGACCTGTCGATCACTGGAAAATCAACCATCGAGGATGAGAGAGGTGAGGTCGATGTCTGTGTTGTCGAGCATTCAGTCGTCCAAATACTCTCCGATGTCGTGACCGTCCAAGCCATAGGGACTCGCGTACAGAGCGATTCCAGGAAACTCGCCTTGGGTGCCGATGCAACGCTTCAGCAAATCAACGGAACACGGAATGTATTGGCGTCGGAGAAGAAAGGCATAACGGGGGCAATTCTTGATTTTGAATTGCTAAGCGTTAGTGATGGCAAGCTGACAACGTTAGGGCGCTGGCAAGCACTTGATTGCAATGTCAACGACTTACACTCTCAAAAAACCATAACGAGTTTGCTATCGGATGGATTGACCGTCGAAACAATCGATGCAACAGTTGGTAATGTTATTTGTTCAATTTCCGTACCCGATAATTTCGGCTTGCGGCTTCCACTCAGTTCACTCGAGGGCTCATGGTTCTCTAATTGGAACCAGTGGAATTCAGGCGGAATGAACGTCATCACAGAAGCATTAAGTAAGGCGCCAAAACACTTTCGAGCCATTTGGCACGACGTGGAGCGGCAACGCTTTTATTGCGTTAAGGAGTTCGACCACAACGAGCAGGAGCTTACGGTAGTAGACCAACATACGGGATACGAGCTATTCCGCCTTGATTTGCAAGACTATAACTATCGAGCCGACGCGATCGAAATGTGTGGGGACGAACTCCTAATAGCGACTCGGAATAGTCGAATCGCATTTTACGACGTGGCCACAGGAGTGCATCTTCGCACCATCGATCCGTTTCGGATGGTGCATTGGGTCAACTGCATTTGCTTTATTGCTTTTATGGCTTGGTGTGTTTTGTGGAGTAGGCTTTCGATAGGAGTGCATTCCAAGGGATGGATCGATTCCATGGCCTACACTTTGCCGATCTTTGGCTATGTGTTCATGCGGTTGCAAGATCAAGCGGGAGACCGATTTGCCCAGCCTGCGATATGTATCGTTAGTTTTGGAGTCTCAGTGGGACTGGCTATGCTTGCATCCATTTGGTGGGCGCTTGGTAAAGCACGATGGTCATTTGGTGCCTTGCCGCCAATCGTTTGCACACTCTTCGGACTTGGGTTTCATTCGTTGACCCTTGGCAGAACAGGAATATACACGCCTTACGTAATCGAATCCGTTGTGCTCACATCGCTTGCCGCGGCTGGTTTTATCGCGTTTCTAAAATTTGGTCCGTTTCGGTTTTGTCAGGAGGCTCGAGAGCCTGCAGATCTTTCAGAGATTTCACCCGAGTCGAACGAGGGCAGAGCGAATATGATTCCGCTTCGAGATTTATTTCTATGGACAACGGTCTTTGGAGTTTTCTTTGCGATGCTTAAAGGGGGGCTATGCATTGTGGCCCTTGATGTGTCCCTATTGCTGGTGGCATGCCCGCTTGGACTTTTCTTAGCATTCGTCGCGTCTTTCGCGTTGTGTTTGGCTTTGTATTGTAGTGCGAGGGTTGCTCGTCGGGTTGCGAGACTGAGCTGTGGCATAGCGATCCTTTGTGTGCTGTTTGCCGATCCTGCTGGTAGATCATTGTTTCCACCAGCTGTGGTTTCAGTACTTACGAACGGATCCTTCGTGATGTACCTGATGCCAGTTTGGCTCACCGTGTTTATGGGGCTCTACGCTTATAGACTACGGGGCTGGCGCATCGTAGCCAACACTCCGTGTTGGCCTGCAGACTCAGGTCGCGTTGGGTAGGCTTCTCCCTGTTTGCTTTTTAGCGACTCACACCAAAGCGACCTTCCTCGAACGCTTTAATCGGTTGGAAGTAACAAAACGCGGCAAGCGATGGAGCGCCGCTTCACGTGAACGAGTCGACTTTCGAGTGCATAGGAGATTGTCACGGTCGTTCAGGACGATGGTTTACGCCTGGGCTGTTGGATCGGGTATGATGGATTCCTTAGTCCGACGTCCGGCAAAGTCAGTGGAGTTTGTTCGTTGGTTTTTGGAAGAGGGAAGAATTGCGATGTTGACTCGACGAAGTCTGATGAAAGCCGGCGCAGCATCTGCTGGCAAACGTCCAGCAGGTAACGATCGAGCCAATCATGCGATCCACAATTGCGCTCGGTACAGTCGTGTACACCGACGAATACGACATCTACGCTCGTGGGAATCAATGGGGCTTCGAACATATTATTATTTAAACATGCTGCGGGTAGTTTTGACCGCATTAATCATGACAACGCAGGGAAGCGCTGCGGAGAAATTGGAGAAAGGAAAAGACCGTATTGACACTCTTGCCATCGGTAGTGGCTTGTGTGTTCACAATCTGTTCCAATCCAATATGGTGCTCCAACGCGACAAGCCCATCCGTCTGTGGGGCTGGGCAAAGCCTGGGGAAAATGTCTCCGTTTCCTTTGGCGGAAACACCCAATCCAGTACCGCCGCCGCAGACAGGTTGTGGAAAGTGGAACTGCCGGCCCTGCCCGCCAGTTCTGACCCGCAAACCATGTTGGTTAAGGGCGAGGACGACAAGATCGAGCTTGAGAATATGCTCGTAGGCGACGTCTGGTTGCTCGGCGGCCAGAGCAATATGGAGTTTGAGATTCATAAAACGGAAGGCGGCCCGCTCGAAATCGTCTCCGCGAATTTTAAGAACATACGCCTGTTTTCAGTCCCACAGCAAAACGGTCCGGACGTCAAGAATTCCTTCCCTCGTCAATACCAGTGGAGCGATTTTTTCGGACAACACTTCCGGCAGGGCTACTGGGATGTCTGCACACCCGAGACTGTCAGCGAGATGTCGGGGATTGGCTATGTGTTTGCGCGAAGGATCCACATGGCGACGCAAATTCCTATCGGGATCGTTGACGTCTCGCGTGGCGGATCAAGTCTCGTAAGCTGGATGCCGACGGACGTATTGAAGTCCATCGACACACCGGAAGTCAAAGCCACGCTGGATGAATGGAACACCAAGGTTTCCGAATTCAATGCGCAGAAAGACCTCGACAATCGTATTAAACAGTACAACGATTGGGCAGCCCGCATGAAAGCCGACGGCAAACCAATTCCGGCTGACCGCAAAGTGCCGTCGGAATTGCAACCTGGTCCAGCCTTGGATATGAACCGCCCCGGCAATCTCTACGCCAGCATGCTGGCTCCCATCACCGGCATTTCGGTCAAGGGCGTCATCTGGCATCAGGGCTACAACGAATCTGCTCAGCCTAATGGCCATAAATTGTATGCTGGAGTTTTCCCCGAGATGATCAAGACTTGGCGTGCCGCATTCAATGAACCGACCATGCCGTTTGGGATCATCACCCAGGAGACGCAAGGTCAACCGCAGACCCTTGAGAACTTCCTGCCGGATATGGTCGACGAAGGAAATTACGTTCGCGAGGTTCACTACCAGACGTTCCTGAACCTCCGAAAAGCTGGCGATAAAACGATTGGGTATGCAAGTAGTTTTGATCAGCACCGCGCCTGGTATCATCCGCAACTCAAGATCCAGGTAGGCGAGCGCATCGCTGGTTGGGCTTTGGCGACGCAATATGGAAAGTCGATTCGCTGGCTTCCACCACAACTCAAAGAGGTCAAAGCCACCGATGGAAAACTCTTCTTACAGCTCGACACATGGGCAGGCCCATATCACGACGGTCCGATCCAAGGCTTCGCTATTGCCGGCAAGGACGGGCGTTTCCAGCCAGCCAAAGCGGAATGGCTCGACAAGAACGCTGGCAAAGGCGGCGAACCAAACTGGGAGCGCACCATGATTGTTCTCACCAGTCCATTGGTGCCGGAACCGCTCTACTTCAGATATGCTTGGGCCCGGAACCCGCTGGAGAACCTCAAGTCCACAGACAAAACAAACCTACCCTTCGACACACAACGCAATGACACGTGGACGCTCGCCGATATGTATGAAATTTACACAGGCATGAAAACTAAGACCCTCAATGTTCTTGACCGCCTGGAACAGAGGGACCTGACGAACGCACTCAAATCCGAGGATCTGAAACGGCGCATCGGAGAAGCAAAGGCGTTGCTCAAGGCTAATAACATCAAGGTTGAGGAACGATGAAATCAAACCTACAACTCTGCCATGAAACCAATACCGAAACTCATTCACTTGCTCACATAAGTTGGCTGTTGGATCGGGTATGATGGATTCGTTGTCCGACGTCCGGCAGGAGTCAGTGGAGTTTGTTCGTTGGTTTTTGGAAGAGGGAAGAATTGCGATGTTGACTCGACGAAGTCTGATGAAAGCCGGCGCAGCGTGTGCCGGAGTTTCTTCGATCGGTTTGCGGTGGTGTGCGGCTCAAAAGACGAGTGCAACATCGCGATTACCGCGTGAGAACTTGATGGTCTATCGCGACCAATCGGGCGCGCTGCACGACGTGACAACTTCGGATGGTTGGATGATGCGCCGCCGCGAAATCGTGGCTGGTATGGAATCGGTCATGGGTAAATTGCCAGGTGATGAAAAACGCTGTCCGCTCGACGTCCAAGTCGAGGAGGAGTTTGATGGAGGAAGCTACGTTCGACGATTGATAACTTATGCGTCCGAACCGAATGGTCGCGTGCCCGCCTACCTACTTATTCCAAAGAATGCACTGGAGGGGAAAGCCAAAGTTCCAGCCGCGTTGTGCTTGCATGGCACCAACAATGTTGTCGGGCATGGTGTGGTCGTTGGATTGGGTGAGACGCCCAATCGGAGTTATGCTTTGGAGCTAGCTCAACGCGGATACGTGACGCTTGCTCCCAACTATCCGCTCTTGGCCAAGTACCAACCGGACGTGGCCAAATTGGGTTGGGAGAGTGGAACCCTCAAAGCCGTATGGGACAACATACGCGGACTCGACTTGCTGGAGACACTCGACTACGTCGATCGCGAACGAGGGTTTGGTACGATAGGGCATTCGCTAGGCGGGCACAACTCTGTCTATACAGCGGTCTTCGATGAACGGCTCAAGGTGGTGGTTACCAGTTGCGGATTGGATTCCTATTTGGATTACTACCAAGGCAACGAGGCGAATTGGTTTCCGCAAAAAGGCTGGTGCCAAACGCGTTATATGCTCAAGTTGGCCGACTATCGAGGACGGTTGGCCGAAATCCCATTTGATTTCCATGAGATGATAGGCGCCATCGCACCAAGAAAAGTCCTAATCGTAGCTCCTTTGAGAGATTCAAATTTTCGACACGAGAGTGTGGATCGAGTCGTGCGAGCGGCTCGGCCAGTCTACGCTTTGCTTGGTCAGCCAGGAAATCTGCAAGTTGAGCATCCCGATTGCGAACATGACTTTCCCAATGAAATGCGGCAGCTGGCGTATTCTATCATGGACAAGACATTGAAACGGCTTTAGGAAGTCTGGTTGGAGTCAAGCGCCGATTCCCGTTGCTTGGGTCGCTCCGAGATGGTTCGAACCAAGCCGATCGAATTTGAATGGCGAATCGTCAGAGAGGCAGTAAAGTCGGTACGGCAAAACTCGGATTCCGAGAATCGCGCTGCGTGCACTAGCGACAGGATCGGCGGTGTTCGATATATTAGATCAACTGAGGATACCTCACCTTTTCACGCATCGAACGTTTGCATGGTTGCCGTCGAACAATATCTCAAACCCGAACTCGCGTCGCAGATCAAGCGGCTGGATCTTAGAGCGCAGATGATCGTTCGAGGCTTTCTCCAGGGAATGCACGCAAGCCCCTACCATGGCTTCTCGGTGGAATTCAGCGAGCACCGGCGATACACGCATGGAGACGATCCCAAAGACATCGATTGGCTCGCCTATGCCAAGACCGACAAATACTATGTCAAGAAATTTGAGTCGGAGACGAATGTCACCGGCTACATCGTGATGGATCTGAGCCAGTCGATGGGTTATACCTATCGGCAGCAATTGACTAAATTTGACTACTGCATTTGTTTGGCTGCGGCGCTCTCGTATTTGATGTTGATGCAGAAGGATCCGGTGGGCTTGATCACGTTTGACAAAAAAATTCGTGGCAGCATTCCACCTCGATCGCGTCGCGGGCAGTTCTCGGCCATCTTGAGCCAGTTGACCAAATTGAAAACTGCCGGTGAAACCGAACTTCGGGGACCGATAATGCAGTTGGCGGCTATGCTTCGCCATCGATCCTTGGTCATGTTCATGAGCGATTTGCTCGCGGATGTTCAGCCGACCCTCGACTCGATTCGGATGCTGCGGCATGCCGGTCACGATGTGATCGTTTTTCACGTGCTGGATGAAGCCGAAGTCAGCTTTCCGTTCGATGGTTTGGTCCAATTGAGCGACCCCGAATCGGGCCAATCGCTCAGCGTCAATGCAGACGATATCGGTAACGAGTACCGAGAAAATATTCGCAAATTCCGTGAAGAGCTTAAACGCGGCTTTCAGGAGAGTCGGATCGATTATGTCCCACTCGATACGAGCATTCCCTATGACAAGGCCATTACCGAGTACTTGCTCAGCCGGCGAAATCGCTTTTAGGGGATCGCAGCCAGGATGAGTTTTTTGCACGCATCGCTCTTGCTGGGTGGCATCATTGCGGTGATTCCGGTCATCTTGCACTTGCTTGGGCGCAAACAACCCAAGGCGATCGTTTTCCCCGCGATTCGATTTGTTCGCCAAACAGCCGTCCATGCGCAGCGAGGGTGGTCGATCAAGCGTTGGCTGTTGATGGCTTTGCGTGTCTTGGTGATCCTGCTGTTGGCTTTGGCCTTGGCAGCGCCCCGCGTGCAGAGTGGAATGTACGCGACCTATTTGATGATTCTGTTGGTGGTTATCTTGGCTGCACTGGCAACCGCTGCTGCGCTGACAGCGTACGGAACGCGGCTTTCGTGGCGGGCCACGGTGACCGCTGGTGCGATTGCTGCTGTGTTGTGGATCGTCGGCGGAAGTTGGCTTTCTGCGGCCCTTTTGCAAAAACAAAGTGCGCCCATGCCGACAGCCTCCGGGCCAATCTCGGCAGCAGTAGTTATCGATACGTCTCCATCGATGGGATATAAATATCACAATGTCACTCGTTTGGAAGCGGCCAAAGAGATGGCAATGTGGTTGATGGATCGTTTGCCCGTGGGCAGTCAGATTGCGATCGTCAATAGCGATGCTGGCGTACGTCTCAATCAAGATCGTGTCTCAGCCAATCGGCTGCTGGACAGAACCATGGTCGAGGGACGTGCGGCCAATCTTGTGCACAGGATTAGCGCGTCGATCGATGCGTTGAGAAAGTCCGAACTGGAGCGACGCGAAGTTTACGTTTTGACGGACGTTTCGATGACTGCATGGCGCGATGCCGAAGTTTCGGATATTCCTGCCAAGCTCTCTCGCCTCGAGAACGGACTGGGAAAGCCCAACCAAGAGAATGTTCTTGTCCAAGTCATCGACGTGAGCGTCCCGGCCAACGAGATTCGCAACTGGTCACTGAATAATTTCAAACTCAGCCAGCAATCGGCGACGCCCGGTTCGCAAGTCTCGATTAGCTTGGATTTGCAGTCAGCACCTGGAAGTGGCGGGGAGCAAATCAAAGTCGAATTGGCTGTCGAGGATGCGACCGTCAATCCTCTCGTGCGGGACAACAAGAGCATTGTGTCCAAGGCGGTTGCGGTCGAACAGCAGATGATTGAGGTAGGCGACGGCGCATCGATTCCTTTCAAGTTCAATCTCAAGAACATTGTGGAGGGAACCAATCATTTTGAAGTGCGCATCGCACGTCCCGATCCACTCGAGGTCGACAATATTGTCTACTGCACGGTAGAAGCTCGAACACAGAACCAAACCCTGGTGGTTGCAGACGACGAAGAGGAAGGTCGGCTTGTGTGCAAAGCCATCGATCCTGCATTCGAGGCGGAGTCTCAACAGGTCAACAAACAAGAGCAGCGAGAACCCCTTTTCCGACTTGCAACTTCTTCCCAATTGCCCAGCATCGACCTCTCGAGATTCACGAGTATGGTCCTGTATGAACCGACAAATATTTCAGCCGACATGAGCGATCGAATCAAACGCTGGGTAGCTCAAGGGGGTGGGATAC
>JBEBHM010000362.1:0-8572 GCA_040080875.1 Pirellula sp. | reverse complement strand
GAACTAGAATATGTAGCGGGAGGGCGCGAGTCCTCCGGTGACATATCCTCGTCGTACTCCCACTCATACCTCCAGCCTCCAGCCTCCAGCCTCCAGCCTGTTATCGAGACGCTCAATGCATTCAGCATTCACATGCAAGAATCGTACGATGGCCTATTGTCGACTTACACCGTCACCAACACCAACGACAGCGGCGCTGGCTCGTTACGTCAAGCGATCCTCGATGCCAATGCAAACTCAGGAGCCGACACGATTGTCTTCAGTATCAGCTCGGGGGTTCAGACGATCTCGTTGAGTTCGGTTTTGCCGACGATCACCGACCAAGTGACGATCGATGCGTGGACGCAGTCCGGATTCTCGAGTGCACCACTCATCGTCTTGGACGGTCTTAGCGCTGGCACAGCCGACGGCTTGACGTTCGCCAACGGAAGCGATGGAAGTATCGTTCGCGGTTTGGTCATCCAGCGTTTCACCGGTGATGGAATTGAGATTCAATCGGGCGCAGATGGTATCACGATGCACGGCAACTACATCGGCGTTGGCTCCGATGGCGCGACATCGCGGGCGAATACGGGTTGGGGTATTTACGCAGTGAACAGCGCAAGTCACATCATCGGAGGAAGTTCGGCCAACCAAGGAAACGTGATCTCGGCGAATGCCTCCGGTGGTATCATTATCGGTGGTGGAGGTGCCGACAACTCGATCATCCGCGGTAACAAGATTGGAACGCAGGCCAACGGGACTTCCGCTCTTGGAAACGCTGGGCATGGGATTCTGTTTTCGAATACCCCGCTTAACCATGCCGTCGGTGGAACAGGAACCGGCGACGGGAACACGATCGCTTTCAATTCGGGCACGGGCGTGGTTGTTTACTCTGGATCCACCGGAATTACGATTCTCGGCAACAGTATTCACAGCAATACGGGGATTGGGATCGACCTAAGTGCCAGTACAAGTGCGACCGACGGAAAGACAAACAACGACGCGTTTCCCGATTCCGATACCGGTGGCAACAACTTGCAGAACTGGGCAGCGATTACACGGGCGGTGACCAACAATAGTTCTCGGTTTGCATTAGACGGTACGCTGACCAGCGCTGCCAACACAACTTACCGCATCGAGATCTTTGCGAGCTCAGCCGCCGATGGTTCGGGGAATGGCGAAGGGCAAACTTATCTCGGATTCGTCAATGCGCGGACCGACTCGAGTGGGCTAGCTGAGTGGGGAACGCTCATCGATGCCAACGTCGCTACGGGCAGCGTCATCTCAACTACGGTCACACGACTCAATAGTTCCGGCGTCGCCGTCGAGACGTCCGAGTTTGGGTCGAATTCGACCGCTTTGAATAGCGTGCGGACAGTTACCAATACCGCTACTTCCGGCGCAGGTTCTTTGGCTCAGGCTCTCAGCGATGCAGCAGGCACTGCAGGGATGGATTTGATTGTATTTAACATCACGGGCGGTGGACCGCATACTATCAGCATTTCCACTGCTTTGGCGACCATCACCGACTCGATAGCCATTGATGCCACGACTCAAACGGGTTATGTGGCCGGAAGCAATCTACCTATCATCGTCGACGGAAATGACCTCAGTGGAAACGGACTGACGCTGAGCAACGGGGCTGACGGAAGTTTCATTCGAGGCCTCGTCCTCCGCGATTTCAACGGCCAAGGAATCAGTATCGGATCGAATGCCGATAACAACACAATCCAGGGCAATTTCATCGGTAGTATGAGCAATACCGGCATGCTCTCCTCGTCGACCGATGTCAATGCTCAGAACGGTATTTACGTTCTAAGCATGAATAACTTGATCGGCGGCACCACGACCGCAGAGCGCAACGTCATCTCAGGAAATACGACATACGGAGTATACATTACAGGCGCTTCTGCAAGCTTCAACGTCGTATCTGGAAACTACATCGGAGTAGCGGCCGATGGCTCGACGGCACTCGCCAACAACGAAGGTGTGCATATCTACAACGGAGCAAGCTCCAACACGGTGGGTGGTGCGACGACATCGCATCGCAACATCATTTCAGGGAACACGAACGACGGAGTCCAGATCTGGACCAACGCCAACAGCAACATCGTTCAGAATAACTACATCGGCACCGATGCCACCGGCACGCTGGATCGCGGCAATAACGACGACGGAATTGACATCGACACGAGTTCCACCGGCAATCAGTTCCTCAATAACCTGATTTCCGGGAACAATGGTTCGGGCATCGACATGTTGGATGGAGGTGCTAACTCGACCACCATTCAAGGAAATCTTATCGGCACGCAGGCAAATGGAACGTCTTCGCTTGGCAACACTGCCGAAGGAATTCTGATTGGCGGAACCACGACCGGAGGAACGATCGGTGGAACGACGGCAGGCCAGGGTAACACTATCGCTTTCAACGGTGGCGACGGCATTGCGGTCACCGGCTCGTCGACAAACGTCGCAGTCTTAGGAAACTCCATTCACAGCAATACTGCACAAGGCATTGATCTGGCCAACGACGGTATTACCTACAACGACATCAACGATGCCGATTCGGGTGCGAACGGGCTGCTGAATTTTCCCGTACTGAAGACAGCGATCAGCGCAGGCGGCAACACAACCATCACAGGCAAAGTGACGGGCCTGGCCAGCACGACGTTTCGGGTTGAGTTCTTCAGCAACTCACACAGAGCCCAAGATGCAACCGGATATGGCGAAGCCCGAACCTACCTCGGTTCCGTTTCCGTCACGACAAATGCCAGTGGGCAAGCGTCATTTTCAACGAGTCTGACCGGTATCACGCTTGAAACTGGTGGAACGGTCACGGCCACGGCCACTGTCGACCTTGGCGGCGGCAGTTTCGGTGCGAGTTCCGAGTTTGCCGGAAACATTCTGGCAAATCAAACCAACCTGATGATCACCGGAACCTACACCGGAACCGGGGGCGACAACCGCACCTTTACCGGTCTTGGTTTCCGCCCCGAAGCGATCATTATCATGCAGCCAGGTGGAGGGACTACGACCCCTTCCTACATTAAGACTTCGGCGATGGCAGGCGATACGTCGAAGAACATGTACGCGGCTACTGCTCTTCAGGCCGACTTTATCCAGTCGCTCGATGGCCAAGGCTTTACTGTTGGAACGAGTTTGAATACGAGTTCAGCAGTCTATCACTGGATTGCGTTTGGCTCAGGCGACAGCATCGACGTTGGCGTCTACACCGGAAACGGAAGTACTCAGACGGTCGCAGGCGTAGGCTTTTCTCCCGACATGCTGTGGCTTGCGAGCGGTTCGACGTCGTCGATGCGTTGGGAATCGTCTCTTTCTACCAACACCTACGACTTCTACACCGGAAACTACTCGACGGCTGGGATCACGGCTTTAACGAGTGACGGATTCAGCGTCGACTCCAACGCATCCGTCAACCAATCGAGTCAAAGCCTCTATTACATTGCGTTCAATCAAAGTGCAAACTACTTCTCGCTGGGAAGCTATATCGGCAACAGCACGGGCGGCCGGAACATCACGGGAGTTGGCTTCGAGCCCGAGTTCGTCATGACTCGCGAACTCAACAATTCGAACTGGGCCAACGTCAAACCGGAATCATCTGGCTACAACGTCGATGCGATCGGGAATCTCGTTGGCTGGGGACCAACCTATTCGGGATACATCTCAGCTCTGCAGTCGGATGGATTTCAAGTAAGCTCGAACGCCGAAGTCAATGGAAGCGGACTTACTTACGGTTACTTCGCCTTCAAACAAAACGATGCGCCGCTCATCGTCGATACAACCAGCGATACCAGCGATGGCGGTCACGTCGATCAACGCCTTGCGGGCCAGCCGCGGCGCCGATGGAATGATCAGCCTTCGCGAAGCGATCGCCGCGACGAATGCCACTCGCAATGTGAATAGCCTTGCCGACCAAATCAATTTTGCGATCAATGGCACTGGAGTCCAGACGATCAACCTAACGTCGGCATTTCCGTGGATTACCGATTCTGTAAAGATCGATGCGAGCTCGCAATCGGGTTACTCCGGCTCGCCGCTGATCGAGCTGAACGGCACGAGTGCCGGAGCTGGATCGCACGGCTTTCGAATCGAAACGACCAACAGCACGATTCGGGGATTCACGATCAATCGATTCAGTGGTTACGGAGTCTATCTCGGATCCGGTAACGGGAATACGATAGCTGGCAACTATATCGGAACCAATTCGGCAGGGACGGCGGCTTCAGCAAACAGCTATGGTATCTTCGTCAACAGCGGTTCGAATACGATCGGCGGACTCTCGACCAACGATCGCAATGTGATATCCGGTAACACGAACGATGGAATCTACATCGTTGGAAGCAGTGCTACCAATAATCTTGTCCAAGGAAACTACATCGGAATCAACGCGGCAGGCACTGCGGCTATTGCGAACCTGAACGGGATTCAACTTGGGGACGGCTCAATTGGAAACACGATCGGTGGTACGACGACAGCGGCCAGGAACGTCATCTCAGGGAACACGCAGTATGGTGTCTACTTGACGGGCTCGAACACGTATAACAACCTGATCCAAGGCAACTACATCGGAACGAATGCGGCGGGTTCAGCCGGGATCGGAAACGGCTATCAAGGGATTGCGATCGTCACCAATTCCGCGAACAATACGATCGGCGGTACAACCGCCACGAGCGGCAACCTCATCGCTTTTAATGGATTCGACGGCATCGCCTTGGCAAGCAGCGCTGGCAGCGGCAATTCGATTCTTAGGAACTCGATCTATTCCAACGGTGGCTTGGGAATTGATCTAAGCGACAATGGCGTCACCGCCAATGACTCAGGCGATGGCGATACTGGCCCTAACGCCTTGCAGAACTTCCCCGTGCTTACCTCTGCCATTTCCGTTGGCGGCAACACGACCATATCGGGCTCGTTGAACTCAGCGGCCAATACGACCTATCGAATCGAGTTCTTTTATAGCCCGTCGGGAACCGAAGATGCGAGCGGATATGGTGAAGCTCGCTACTATTTGGACTTTATTGAAGTAACCACCAACGGATCAGGCAACGCCACAATCAGTGCCCTATTAACGGGAGTTGTGCTGACAAGCGGTGATCGCGTCACAGCGACGGCCACTCAAAAGACGGGCGGCAGCACCTATTCGAATACTTCCGAGTTCGCGATGAACGTCGTCGCGGTGAATAATTCAGCTCCGATCAACACCGTACCTGGACCGCAAACGGTCAACGAAGACACGGCTCTTTCCATTACGGGAATATCCGTCAACGACACGGATGGCAATCTCACCAGTGTGCAGCTATCCGTCCTAAATGGCAATCTCAGCGTTAGCCTTGCCGGTGGCGCGACGATTACTGCCGGAGCGAACAATAGTTCATCGCTTACGCTCGGTGGCTCCCAGGCGCAGATCAACGCGGCCCTGGCCACGCTTTCCTATCAGGGCAACTCCAATTTCGCTGGTTCCGACACGCTTACGATCCTCTGTACCGATAGTAACTCTGCGACCGACAGCGATACCGTTGCCATTACCGTTACGGCTGTCAACGATGCACCGGTCATCACTCCTATTGCACCTGACGTGACATTCGTCGAGGGCGGTCTCCCGCAGCTCATCGACTCGACGGGTACGATTGTCGATGTCGATTCGACCAATCTCGATAGCGGCGTTCTGACGGTCTCGATTTCAGCCAATGGAACTGCCGCCGATCGACTGATGATCGGTAACTCGGGAACCGGTCCTGGACAAGTCGGTCTCTCCGGGAGCAACGTCACCTATGAAGGAACGGTGATTGGCACTTTCAGCGGCGGCACCAGCGGCTCGGATCCTTTGGTCGTCACTTTCAATACGAATGCGACCGCTGCGGCCGTACAAGAAGTTTACCGGAGCATTCAGTTCGACAACGTCAGCGATACACCTTCGACCGCCACTCGCCAACTAACGATCTCTCTAACCGACGGTGACGGAGGTACGGCGACTCCTCAGAACAAACTGGTCTATGTCCAGGCGACCAACGATGGGCCCACGTTCAGCAATCTCAATGGAACACCAACCTATACAGAAAACGGGAGTGCAGTGATCCTGGACTCCGATGTCGCGATTGCAGATGGAGAGCTGACCGCAGCCAATAACTTCAGCGGTGCGACGCTGACTCTGGTCCGTAACGGCGGAGCCAACTCGCAGGATGTCTACTCGGCAACGGGTACGCTCAGCACGTTGACCCAAGGCGGTAGCTTAGTTGTGGGTGGCACCACCGTCGGCACCGTTACGACCAATAGCTCAGGCACGTTGGTGTTGACCTTCAACTCCAATGCTACCAATGCATTGGTCAATTCGGTGATGCAGAAGATCGCTTATAGCAACAGCAGTGACACGCCGCCTGCGTCCGCTCAAATCAACTGGACGTTCAACGATAACAACAGCGGCGCTCAAGGGACCGGCGGCGCATTAACCGCCACCGGCAGCACCACGGTCAGCATCACAGCTACCAACGATGAACAGTACCTCGCCACCAACATCGGATTGAGCGTTGCTGAGAACTCGACTGGTAACGTCGTGACCACACTTCGGCTGCAATTCCTCGATGCCGACAACTCTGCCGGACAGCTCGTCTACACGGTCACGTCGGTTACAACCAACGGTACGCTAAAAAAGAGCGGCACAACCCTCAATCTGAACGACACCTTCACCCAAGCCGACATCGACGCAGGAAACATCACCTACGATCACAACGGCAGCGAAACCAGCAGCGACAGCTTTGGTTTCTCAGTCGACGACGGAGTTGGCTCCGCATCGACGGGAACCTTCAATTTTACGGTGACACCTGTCAACGACAACACACCTGTCATTACCAGTAATAGTGGCGGTGCGACGGCCTCCATCAACGTCGCTGAAAACTCGACGGCAGTCACGACCGTTACATCGACCGACGGCGACTTGCCTGCCCAAACCATTACGTATTCCATCTCCGGCGGCGCTGACTCAGCGTTGTTCGCCATCGATAGCAATACAGGCGTGTTGACGTTCGTTTCAGGCCGCAATCGCGAGTCACACACGGATGCCGACTCGAACGGAATCTATGAAGTCACCGTCCGTGCCTCCGACGGAACGCTCTTTGATACTCAAGCCATCAGCGTCACCATCACCGACGTCGACGAATTCGATACCGGAGCACTTACCGATTCAAATGCCGCCGCGAATAGCGTTGTCGAAAATGCAGCCAATGGAACGGTCGTTGGAATTACCGGTCTAGCCAGCGATGCCGATGCGACTACCAATACGATTACTTATTCGTTACAGAACAACGACGGAGGACGCTTCGCCATCGATTCCAGCACAGGCGTCGTCACGGTCGCTGGAGCGATCAACCGCGAAGTCGACGGAGCCTCCAGAAACATAACCGTTCGAGCCACATCAGCCGATGGCTCGTTCACCGATCAAGTTTTCTCGATTGCGATTGTCGACGCTGATGAATTTGACGTCACGGCGCCAACGGATAGCAACGCGGCAGCCAATGCGGTCAACGAAAATGCTTCAACTGGGACTGTAGTTGGCATTACCGCTTCGTCTAGCGATGCCGATGCGACCACGAACACGGTTACGTATTCGCTGTTCAATAGCGATGGCGGCAATTTCACCATCGACGCGAATACAGGTATTGTCACCACTGCCGCAGCATTGAACCGAGAAACCCTGGGCGCATCTCGCAATATTACCGTGCGAGCCACTTCGGCTGACGGCTCGACGGCCGATACGGTCTTTACGATAAATATCAATGACCTTGATGAATTCGATACCGGTGCCGTAACCGATTCCAATGCCGCCGCCAACAGCGCAGCTGAAAACGCTGCTAACGGAACAGTCGTAGGAATCACGGGCTTGGCCAGCGATGCGGATGCGACGACAAATGCGATTACCTACTCGTTGGACAACAATGCTGGTGGGCGCTTCGCGATCGATGCAAACACTGGGGTAGTAACCGTCGCCAACGGAACGCTTTTGAACTACGAAGCAGCGACTAGTCATAACATTACCATTCGCGCCACCTCGGCGGACACTTCGTTTAGCACACAATCCTTCACCATTAACTTAACCGATGTGAATGAAGGCGCCGTGGGCTCGGTCAGCGATAGCAATGCGGCGGCCAATCTTGTACTTGAGAACGCTAGTAACGGAACAGTCGTTGGAGTTACTGGTTTGGCGACCGATCCTGATGGAACCGACGTTGTCACGTACAGTTTGGATAGCAACGCCGGCGGTCGTTTCACGATCGACGCCAACACGGGTATTGTTACCGTAAACGGTGCGATCGACCGAGAAGCAGCCGCCAACTACAACATTACGATCCGAGCGACATCTTCAGATACTTCTTTCTCGACGCAATCTTTTACCATCAACATTGGCGACGTCGATGAATTTGATACCGGAGCAGTGACCGACACCAATGCAACTGCTAATTCCGTCGTCGAAAACGCAGCCAATGGAACAGTCGTCGGAATTACAGGGTTGGCCAGCGATGCTGATGCGACGACGAATACAATCACTTATTCGTTACAGAACAACGACGGCGGCCGC
>JBEBHM010001104.1:0-2245 GCA_040080875.1 Pirellula sp. | reverse complement strand
GGCGGCCGCCGGCGGCGGCGCGGCCTTGCAGGTGGACTCGATGGCGACGCCGCTGCCAGCCGACTTGGCCGGCACCGCCGAGCGGACCTTGTGGTCGTTGGGGCAGTGGGGCATTCTGTATTCGAACGGATGCTCGGAAGCATTAGCGACTTTGTCGCGATGCACGCACATTGTTCCGTTCTGGTGGTTCGCCCTACGGGTCTCGGAAAACGAAACCGTCCCATCGATGTATGTATTGCGTATGACGAATCGGATGCGTCGGCAGCGGCCATGGATCAACTATCTCAGTTTGGCTGGGGAGCCAAAACCAAATTGGAAGTAGTGAGTGTGATCACGATTCCGTTTGTGTATTCCGACATTCCGCTTGAATTCGATTTTGCGAAAGCTCAAGCGGCCAAGAGGACTCTATTGGACCACGCCGCAAAAAAGCTCACGAGCTTGTCGCCCAACGTGGAGACACATGTGATTGAGTCGAACCACATTGGTGATGGACTGGTACAGTTTGCGAAGAGGGTGGGAAGCGATTTGATCGTTATGGGAAACACGGGCAAAGGACTCATCGAGCGGTTCCTGCTCGGCAGCGTGTCTCGGCACGTATTGCGTCACGCGACGTGCTCGGTTTGGATCGCCCGCCAAAAGAAAGCGTAGTGGTACTTCAACACTAAATACTGGGGCTGGGCGTAGTGGATCTTGTTAAAGATCCCGATGCTGCAGGATCTTTTACAAGATCCACTACCCAAAAAATAAGGTGTGTATTTCACGAGCGAGTGAGACTGGGTTTGCGTTCACGTTTCGAATGCGGCGTGTCATCGTTTCTCCCCAGAGCAACTTGGTTTAGCACATCTCGAAACGAATGCGTAATGCTGGTTGGTTGATTTGCTTCACAAAGGCCAGCCAGCCGTTCGACTTCGGTGGAATCTGTGATCTCTGCGAGTGTTTGCGTTTGCCCTGGCTGATGGCTCACCAAGATCATTTTGTTTCCGAATCGGACAACATAGATCTGCTGTCGGGGTGCCATGGATGCGCGACCCATGACTTGAACGACATCCTTTGATAACTTCACGAAGGCGTTTGGCTGTGATTTTCGGAACAGCCATGCGACGGCCAGGAACAGGCTCAGGACGACCGAGAGTGAAAAGAACATGGAAAGAGTTGCAGCCCACGTGCTGCGAGGCTTGTCGACCCCTGGCTTGGAATCTTTTGGGGAGACCTTGAGTTCGATAGGCACCCTGGCACTGATCGGCTCGAGAGAGTTGGCCTTGGAGTCGGCGGTCCAACTGGCCCTTTGAACGTTCGAGGGAGGTGACGGGATAGTGTTTTGGGTTGGAGGTGCGAGAGAGTTGGCCGCTTGCGTCGGAGGAAGATTGAAGATGCGTTGGCCGTTGGGCTGTTCTAGGATGTTTGGATTATGCGGCGATGTAGGGGACAGGCTGTAGGATGGCGGATAAGCGATGCTGGGATGGTTGTTCTGAGCCAGCAGCGGCATCATGCTTCCGATTCCCATCGCAAGTGTTACAACGCATTGCAGAGTGCTTTGAGCGGAGCGTTTACTGAATCGCATCGGAACCTACTAGTTCTGCTACGCGAACGCAGAAATTGTCATTGAGAACGAGTACTTCGCCGCGAGCCACGAGTCGACCGTTGACAAACACATCGACAGGATCGCCGGCTAATTTGTCCAGAGTCACCACGGATCCGCGTCTGAGCTGGAGTATTTCGTCGAGATGCATTCGAGTGCGTCCCAATTCGATCTTAAGATCCAGGGTCACATCGCGAAGGAGTTCCATCGAGATTTTCTCAGGAGGGCCGTCAGCACCTACGAGTTCGTCGAGTCGATATTTCTGGACCTTTGGACCATCGAGCGATTTTTCCACTTCCTTGAGGGCCGCTTCGGCTTGGGAAAGGAGGGATTCGGAGTCCGAAACGGTTCTGCCAGCAGAGGATTGGGCGGTAGGTGAGCTTGCCGCTGTGGTGGGATCAGACATAACAACATCCGTGTTTGATGAGATACTAGTCCTCGAGCACTTGGTATTCCGAAAATCCGACGCTGAGAAGGATTGGCTCACCAAGTATTTCAGTACTTGTCGCCAAAACGCGTCGTTGGATCAAGCCCAGTTGGTTTTCTTGGAGTTCCTGGAGGGTTGCGGTTCGAATTTCAAGGCGCATGCGATGCTTGAAACGGTTGTACCGCTCGTCGTACAATGCTTGCAATCGATCCTTATCCTTGGCTCGCACTTCTCCGAAC
>JBEBHM010001103.1:0-2245 GCA_040080875.1 Pirellula sp. | reverse complement strand
TGCCGGTATCGCTGGACTAGCAGTAGTCGCTGGTATTCTCGCTGCCGAGGATAACAACAATGACGCACCTATCAGCCCAATTGCACCCTGATAATTTTCGGACATAAAAATCACAAAGGCCGACGCGTTGCGTCGGCCTTTTTTGTTTGCTTTCACAGTCTTTGCATTCACGAAGGGCAACAAGGATTCGATGGTCAGCTTGGGTCGATTGGGCAAGTAGACCCGCGACAGTGTGTATGCTAGGATCGGCAGTCATGCTGCTCAGTGCGACGTCATTTGGGGCTACCATGATCGTCCTAGTATTTTTGGGCAGATTCCACTGGTAATGAAGAGCACATCGATGAACGAAACAAACTGGAACGAAGCCCCTTCGACCGACGATTTGCGCAGGGCATACGATGAGATTCCTTATTTGAATCCGCCTAAGCCCCACACGCATCTTTCACGGATCGCGGCCATCGGCCTGCTCCGTGGAATCACGCCGAAATCGACCACGAGCTGTCGCGTGCTTGAACTTGGTTGCGCCGATGGTGGCAACCTGTTGCCTATGGCCTTCCGCTTCCCTGAAACCCAATTCCTAGGAATCGACCTTTCGCCAATTCAAATCGAGCTGGGCCGCAAGACGATCGAGGCGTTGTCATTGAGCAACTTCGAATTGCAGGCAGCCGATATTCTTGCTTTGCGCCCAGAAGACTTGGGGCGCTTCGACTATATCATCGTACACGGAGTCTACTCGTGGGTTCCGGCGGAGGTTCAAGATCGTATCTTGTCGATTTGTCGCAACTGCTTATCGGAATGTGGCATTGCCTACATCAGCTACAACACTTATCCCGGCTGGCGGGCCAAGCAGGCGCTGCTCGAAATGCTGCGCTATCACACGCGGAATATCGTAGATCTGCGCAAGAAGGTGGAAGCGGCCTTTGAACTCTTGAACATTCTGCCTCAAGTTAACGAATTACCCAATGACCCAGCCGCGTTGCTCATTCAACGCCTTCGGCATGACTTACAACACGTCGAGAATCCAGCGACTTATTTGCTCCATGAGTATCTCGTCGACGTCAACGAACCGATTTATTTCACGGAGTTTCTCGAGCGGATTCACGCAGTCGGCTTGCAATATATCGAAGATGCCTATCCCGGTAGCGCCGCATTGGATCGCCTTAACGATGCGGCGCAGGCTTGGGCACGCGAGCGACTCACCAAGGAAGCCGAGTTGCAACAGTACGTTGACTTCATTGGCAATGTCTCGTTTCGACGGAGTTTGATTTGTCGCGATTCCATCCAGTTGGATCGCAAGGTGACGTTCGATCGTTTGAAGCAGCTCCATGCAACGGCCACATGTCGGAGTGAACCGAGCGAAACGAGTGTGGCGAAGTACAAGACCGACTCCGGGCGTAGCTTCACCATCGAACACGCGGGGCTACAGGCTGTCCTGCAGCGGCTCGTTTCGGCTCGTCCCGAATCGGTTGAAGTCGTCGAACTGCGGGAGCTTCTCGGAGAATCGGTTGGCGATATTGAAGCGGTCGAGATGGTGGTAGGGCTTCTCAATGGAGCTGCCCTTGAACTCATGGCAGACGCTAATCCCTGCACAAATCAAGTCGATGAGCTTCCGTTCGCATCTCGTTTGGTACGTCATCAAGCGGCAAGTCATCTGGTGACCAACGCCGCTCATCGCACCGGGCGAATCGATCATCCGCTCGAACAACAATTACTTCCTCTGCTCGACGGTCGGCACACGCTCCCCCAGCTAACGGCCATGATCCGAGAGCAAATCACGACCGACCGTTCGCTCAACGATGACCAATGGCAGGAACTTGTTTACGAGCACCTGTCGCGACTGGCCGACAATGGCTTGCTCGACAGGGCGCCAGTTTTCGCGTAGCGTTGTAGGCCGGTTCGCTCCGCGACCGGTAGCGTTGTGGGCCGGTTCGCTCCGCGACCGGCGGTGTTGTGGGCCGGTTCGCTCCGCGACCGGCGGTCAGGGCAGTCGCGTCCCAGTGTTGTGATGTTGAGGTTGTGATGTTGAGGTCATAGTCAACCCCTTCGAACCCAGCCGCAATGAAAGCTCGCTTGACCTCGAAGCTATGCCATGCGGGCCATGAGCAGTTCTCGTTGGCACATCAGTTCTTTAGGCATTGAGTGGTAAAGCCTCAGAAAAAATTCATTTTGATTCATAATCTCGGCCAACCAATCATCCTGCGAGAACATCATGACTGCCTCGAATTGTTCCTTGGTGAATCCGTCG
>JBEBHM010001102.1:0-2245 GCA_040080875.1 Pirellula sp. | reverse complement strand
ATCACCCCTGCAAGCTGAACTACTTCCTTGTTGCGGAGTGCCGCGCGACAAAAAGGGGTCAGGTCTCTTTTCTGGAAAAGAGACCTGACCCCTTTTCCACTCACTTAACCGACCAAACATATAAAAAATGAATCGCGATTCAAAACCAAGCAAGCGGAAACAGATTTGGACCGACGCAAATATTTGTTTGCTTGGGACCCAGTCGGACCGATCGATTGCAATGTTGCTGGGAATAACGAAAAATGCGGTAACTCAAAAACGAGCAGCGCTGCAGATTCCTCCGTCTGCATCGACGCGAAGCCTTTCCAAGCATCACTGGACATCCCAACAGCTGGGATGGCTAGGCAAATTTACAGATCCCGAAATTGCCCAACGTATTGGTCGAAGCTCTACCCTAGTCACCATAAAGCGAAGAAGTCTAGGAATCAAAGCGGTTCGATCAGTTTCAAGTGACAGAAAAGGGACCCGCGTTTGGACGAAGCAACAATTGGCCAAACTAGGAAAGATCAGCGACGTTCAATTCTCGAGGACGTTCGGAATCAACAGGCGGTTCGTCCGAGAAAAGCGATCGGAGCTTGGGATCCCAAACTTTGAATTGAATCCCAGCATCAAATCTTGGGATAGTTCTTGGGACAAAGAGTTGGGCAAACAAACCGATGTTCATCTCGCTAAAAAATTCGGCGTATCCACAACTCGTATTAAGAACCGACGAATGCGTTTAGGCATCCCAGCCCACTACGTCACCAAGTCGACGTTTCGCTGGACAAATGCTCTTCTATCCGAATTGAATGAGTTGAGCGACAAAGAATTTGCTGCGAAATACAATCTTCACACCTTCTATGTTCGCAGTAAACGTCAGAGACAATTGATGATCGATCGAAACAAACGCTCAAGAGAGCGGTAAGGGATTTAGAACTCGTAGCTTACTTTGCCGTATTTGCTCGCACGACTAATCTTGTCGAGGCTGTATAGTCCGGCCAGCACGAATTCAATACACGACGCGCGAATGGCTGGATGATCGGTTGCGTTGACTTCGAAGGCTGCGTCCCACACGGGAGGCACATGTTTGAGCCGTTCCGCATAGGCGGCACTCGGCAGCAGGTCTCCCACTTCGATCCGAACTCCCTTGTTAAAGATATCCGCGATCTGTGCGATTCCATGTTCATTGGCGTATTGTTCGAATACGACTTTGACGGCAAGAGCGATGAGAGAGTCGAGTATTTTTCGTTCGGTCATTTGGTGACTGCCCATCAAGTCGACTTCGAGTTTACCCAGTGACGATGAATACAGATGGCCGAGATCGCTCATGCGAGGAACAGCGAGCGGTTCGCCCAACAAAACGGCGCGTTGTCGAGCTGAGGCGATCATCGTTCGATAATTCGCTAAAGAAAAGCGTGCGGACACACCTGAGGCTTGGTCAACGTACTTGCTCTTCCTAGCCTGTGTTGTGATTTCTTCGATGATCTCGGTCATGAAGTAGGGGATTTGAACTGGATACTCACCCCCGAGATCCAACCCGCATTCCTGTCTCAAGATTTCGATGCCAAGATCTCGATCGGTTTGGTAATGAGTTTGGATGATGGACCCGATCCGATCCTTGAGTTGCGGGATCACTTTGCCGCTGCGGTTGTACGTTCCAGGATTTGCAGAAAAAAGTATGAAGACATCCAAATCAAATCGGACGGGATAACCACGAATCTGAACGTCCCGTTCTTCAAGGATATTGAACAATCCGACTTGAACCAATTCGTCGAGTTCGGGCAGTTCGTTCATAGCAAAGATGCCGCGATGCATTCGAGGGATCAAACCGAAGTGGAGAGCTGCTTCCGATCCCATGCTGACTCCGCCGATCAATTTTGACGGATCGATTTCGCCGATCACATCAGCGAACTTTGTACCAGGTGCAAGTCTTTCGACGTAACGTTCCGAGCGGTGCCACCAATCGATTGGAACATGGTCAGCCGTGTGACTGCTCAAAAACTCGCGTCCAACTTTGGTGATTGGATTCAAAGGATCTTCATGAACGGGTACATCAGGGATATCCAAGAAGGGGATATATTCATCCAAGAAACGAACCAGGGTTCGCATGAGACGGCTTTTGGCTTGTCCTTTTTCGCCGAGAAAGAGCAAATCGTGCCCGGCCAGGATCGCGATGTTTAGCTCGGGAATGACCGTGTCGTCGTAGCCGATGATGCCTGGATAGAGCGATTCACGGTTGGATAGCATTCGAAGGAAATTCGTGCGT
>JBEBHM010001101.1:0-2248 GCA_040080875.1 Pirellula sp. | reverse complement strand
CGATTGTGCCGCCGGTAGTGGGCGGAGCTAGCTTTACAAGCGCCGTCAGCGGGGCGATCAACGTCGCTCGAACTCGGCCGAGCGACTCGAACACTATTCTTGTCGGCACTGTGAACGGCGGAATTTGGAAAACAAGCAATTCAATGCCAGCGGATTGGAACGGACTTCCGGGACCGACTTGGCAAAATGTGACGCCCCAAGCCGCTTCATTGTCGATCACGGATTTGGAGTTTGATCCCTCGCTAAATGGTCAAAACGTCGTCGCAGGCGTGGGAACTACTAGCTCATTTCTCTCTGAAGGCGGTCCACTGATAGGACTACTGTTTTCGACCGATGGAGGTACGACTTGGAATCCGGAGAATGCCGACGGAGCGCTCATTGGGCGCGGAATTCGATCGGTGGCTCATCTTGGCAACGAAGTCATTGTCGGTAGCGATGATGACATATCTACCTTCGAAAATGGACTCTTCCGCGTCTCGCTAACAGGTTCAGATCCAAACCCACTCATCTTACCGTCGCAGTTTAGTATCGGCGTGGGCCAGACGCTGGTGAGCACCGGCCGTGCCATGGATCTCGTTCGCGACATTCAGAATCCGCAGACACTGTATGTGGCGTTACCCGACGCGAGTCGAGTACCGGCGAACGCGGCACCGAACGCCGGTGGTATATATCGGTCAATCGACTCAGGGCAAAGCTGGCAGCGCGTTAGTACCTCGATCTTGCACGACAAGTTGGGTGGAATGTCGCCCGAAGGCATTACCAACCGAACATTGACTAATCGTGTGATCCTATCACAACATAACAGCACCACGGGTGCGGGCAATCAGAATATCTTGTACGTCGGCTTGGTGAATGCCAATGTCATCGACCGTGTTTTTCGCTGGGATATCAACTTAGATTCCTGGTCCGAAGTCCTTGTTCCAGGAATGACCGAAGGGAAAAGCGGCGAACTGCATTTCTCGTTAGTCGCGCATCCAACCGATCCGAATGTTCTATACGTCGGCGGCGATATCAATAAGTCGACCAGCGTTGCCAATACAACGAGAATCACGCTGCCCATAGGGCTGATCGGACCGCCTCGCCTCGACTTTTTGACTTCGGCAACCAACGCACCGCATCCCGACAGTCGCGGCTTGGTGTTTGACGCATTCGGACAGTTGATCGAAGTTGATGACGGAGGCATCTATCGCTTCGACAAACCGACGGGTACCGACGTCGTCAACGGAAAATGGCTCTCGCTGAACCGCAACATTTCGAACTTCGAAGTCACGTCGGTGGCCTTTGATCCGATCAAATTGGGCTTTGTTATTGGCACACAGGACAACGGCACTGCGTTTGCCTCATCGGCTAACACGTACACACAAATCTTTGGTGGCGACGGTGTTTCGGTAAAGGTCGATCAAAACTCCAGCAGCGTATCGCAAGTTTACCACAGCGCGCCCAATCTCGATCCACTCATTCGCCGCACTGAAGTAAAGCTGCCGACAGGCGCATTGGAAACATCCGTCGTCACAGCGCAAAAGAGGATACTTGGAGACAATCAAGCGATTGCGGGGCAAACAAGGCTAACTCAGCAAAACATCGATACCAAGTTAGGCTTCGACCCAACACTCAATTTCACGCCCACGATTGCAATCAACGCGGTTCGGCCCCTGAGTATCCTTATTGGGTCTAATTTCCTGTACGAATCGGTCAACGGCGGCGACACATTCCGAGTTCACGGTGGGATCGAACCTGCCAACGCGGATTCGATCGATAACGATTCCGATGGTATAATCGACAACGAGTTCCAGCCCAAGACACCGTTGCTGGCCGCTGGCGCATCAAACCGAATTAGGGCAATTGCCGCCGGAGGTTTCGTGGATGGGCTCGCGAACCCTAATCTACTTTATGTTGGCTTCGAATCAGGTGAAGTCTTCGTTCGTAAGGGTAGTGAAACGATTATTGGCCGCCCCGGTGCTTCGCTCCCAAGTTTGAGCGGCAATGATCCGGTAGTCGACATCAAAATCGATCCACGCAACGGCCATACCGTCTATGTCGCTACGAAGAATAGAATATTTCGAAGCGACAACGACGGTGTTGCCTGGATCGACATCACGGGCAGCCTCTTCACCGCGAGTTTGACGATCAGCAGCTTGGCGATGGTCAAGCTTCCGTTTACAACGAACTCGCTTCCAGTTCAAAATTCCGATCGATTGTTTATCGGCACTAGCGGCGGTGTCTTTTCCACGGAAGTCGCGGACGTTCA
>JBEBHM010000012.1:0-30380 GCA_040080875.1 Pirellula sp. | reverse complement strand
CGCAAAAGTCACCGGCGAAACGACCCACGCCAAGAACCGCAAGTGGCTGATACGCCGAATCATTTGGCGGATGCAAGCCAGCGTCGAAGGCGCGATCGCCGCCAACTTAACCAACAGCCGTCGCGTGGCGGGACTGCCCGAACTTCAAACGCGAATCGATGCCGCTGAAGACCGATTGAAGTCGATCGCGTGCGAACAACAATCGCTGAAAGATCAGTCCATCGATACCGCCGACGTCAGGCGACTATTAGGAAGTTTTGAAGGGCTTTGGGAAACCATTCAACCACGCGAACAGGTCCGCCTCGTCAAGCTGTTGATCGATCGCGTTGATTTCGACGGTGTCGCTGGCTACGTAGCAATCACTTTCCACGACACCGGCCTGCAAAGCCTGTCGACTGGCGAACGGTTGGTGACGGCATGAACGGAAAAATGACCATCAACCGCTCCTTTCACGTCAAGGTGCGTCGCAATGGCAGCAAGAGCCTGGAAGATGGCCCAGCAGTGGTGAAGCCTACAGGTCGAGTTCCACGCATCACCCGATTATTGGCCCTGGCACACCGCTGCTGTGACTTGGTTCGCGACGGGATCATCATCAACCAATCGGAACTGGCCCACTACGGGCAAATCTCGACGACGAGGATGTCGCAAATCATGTGGCTCGACAATCTCGCCCCGGACATCCAAGAAAAGATTCTTGGCCTGCCCCGAACTGTCTGTGGTCGCGACGCGATTTTGGAACGCGATGTCCGGCCGATCGCCAAGACGCACGATTGGGGCGACCAACGAACGATGTGGACCGATCTGCTGAATCGTACCGAGGCAGTTGTGCCAACCGATCAAATCTGATTCCTAAGTCTGTACGTCTCAAACAACTCCCGTTAACGCCGCCACGTTCGCCCGACGTCGCGGCGTTTTTCCGTTGGGGCACGTTTGTCGACAACCCCCCGACGACGCGACACGACGAAAGCCAGAGGGCATCACGTTATGCGATCGAGAGTCTAAGGCCGAAAATCGAGGCGATGATTTTAGAAATAGATCGCCAATGACTGTTAACCCGGAGCTGTTGTTTCATATTCGGTCCGGAGGAGCCGAAGCAAACGGCGAATGAACTTATAACGCCTCTCTGAGGCGAGAGCGCGATAGTTTCGGCGGTCTGAGCCAGATTCCGGCCAAGAACTAGCTGGACTGGAGCCACACTGCGATAGCCTTTGAGAGACTCGACTCCATACAAACCCCTTAAAAATCAGGCGTTTTTCACGGTCGAAATGGCGGAGGCCTATGAAGTGCTCTGAATGAACTGGCATGGCAGCATCAGTTCGCAGATCAAAACGAGTACACCCATCTGGATTCGAACCAGAAACCTTCGGTTCCGTAGACCGATGCTCTATCCAATTGAGCTATGGGTGCTTGCGTCCGCGATTTTAGCGAATTTCGGGACCAGTTGAAGGCCAATCTGGGACATTCTCTTCCACTCCCTCCTCAGCATCCGCAAAAATCGGACCCGCCTCTACGAGAAACTATCGCCCCCAACAGGTGTTCAAAGCCCTGAGTTTTCCTTTTTCATCGAAAATGGGACGCTCCCCCCTCCACTCTAAACGCCTTCGTCTATCGTAATCTCGTCATAGAATTGCTCCCCCCCAGTGAAAAAAGTATTCGACCCAAACGACTTGGCCCCCAATCTTCGATGTTGGCTTGAGGCAGCCTCCGAAACGAATGCCTCCGATCTTCATCTCGTTCACGGCTATCCGGCTATCCTAAGATGCCACGGAAAACTCGTTCCCCATGACTCTCAACCACTTGGCGAAGCCGATATCTTTGAGGCCTTAGCACCCATCGTTGGCGATGTTTGGCTTCAAAAATTACCTCATCTGAAAAATGCCGATCTGGCCTTCTCCGCCGACGTTTGCACTCGACGTTATCGACTCCGGTTTAACTTGTTCATGGCAGGCAATTCCATCGGCGCTTGCATCCGCATCATTCCCGATGCTATCCCCGACTTCTCCTGGGCTTCGTTTCCGGAGGATCTCGCCAAACGTATCGGGGCTTTTCAAAATGGACTTGTCCTGTTCACCGGTGTTACGGGTTCTGGCAAAAGCACTTCTCTCGCTATGATCATCAATCAGATGAATCGATTGGGTGGCTTCCGAATTCTTACCATCGAGGATCCGATCGAGTACTTGTTCCCGCTGTTTGAGCATTCAGTGGTAACCCAACGCGAGGTCGGAACAGACGTCGATAGCTTTGCCGATGGATTGAAGTACGGCTTAAGGCAAGATCCGGACCTTGTGCTGGTTGGCGAAATTCGCGATTGCGAAACAGCCAAAATGGCGCTGAGCGCCGCAGAAACCGGACACCTGGTTCTCTCGACTTTGCATACACGCGATGCCAAGGGTGCTATTTCGCGATATACCGATATGTTTCCCCAAAACGCTCAAAACGAAATTCGAGCCCAATTGGCTTCGAACCTGCGCGCCGTGGTTTGCCAACGTCTCTTGGATAGCAGTGTCCCGGGTGAAAAACAAGAATTGGCTCTTGAGGTGATGTTCAACAACTCAGCGATCGGCGCTGCCATTCGCAACGCCAAGCTCGAAAGCATCGACAACTATATCCTGACCGGTCGCAGCGACGGCATGATCACGATGGATGAATCGATCAAACGATTGGTATCAGGCGGCCGAATTCGCATGGAAACCGCCGAACCTTTTATCCAAGATCGAACACAATTCCAACGGTAGATATCGAATCGATGAGTGCTTTGTCCAGATTGAAAATTGGGATTAACATGAGCCGCAAGCGCTAGCTGCGATACGATCATGTGCGATTAAAAACGCGGCTAGCGCCAGCGGCTCAACCCAAAAACCTAATCTGGACAGAGGACTAGACCTTTTGATTCTTGCGATTCGCTCGGTTAGCTCGGTTAGGATTTGCGTTGTCTTTGACCGTTGGCTCCGCTTGTTCGGCGGACCATGCATCGTACAGTTTCTGAAGTGCAACGACTCGGCCAGGTTCTTTTGCTGAAAGATCCTTGGATTCACCGATGTCGTTCGACAAATGATATAGCTCCGGCTTGCCGCTGCCTCCTTTGGAGACCACCAGTTTCCAATCCTCGTCTCGAACCGCCCATTGTTCGCCGTATCGCCAATACATCGTCTGGTGAGGTCGGGCCTTGTTCTTGCCAGTCACGTATGTGCTCAAATCGACGCCGTCCAATTTCCATGCAACGTCAACTCCGCTTCCCGCAGCGGTGAGAATGGTTGGCAAAACATCGAGATTCATCACTGGGAAATCGTAAGTAACACCTGCTGGGAAAGTCCCCTTCCATTGAGCAAGGAATGGAACCCGTGGGCCACCCTCGAAAGTCGTCATCTTGAAGCCGCGAAGCGGTCCGTTATTCGACGTTGTGCTCTGTGTTGGTCCACCGTTGTCCGCAATGAAAAACACGAGTGTGTTCTCTTCTTGTCCCATCCTTCTCAAGTTGCTCATGACGTTTCCGATCGCATCATCCATCGCGGACATCATGGCCGCAAAGATCTTTCGCTTGTCCGTCAAATTGGGAAAGCGATCGAGATATTTTTGGGGCGCCTCGAGCGGAGCATGTTGGGCATTGAACGGGAGGTACAGAAACCAAGGTTCGCCTTTGCGCTCGGACATCCACTGGAGGGCTCGCGCGGAATATTGATCGGTCGTGTAGAAATCGGGCGAATCGATTCTTTGGACTTCGTTTGACTTGCGAGAATCGATGAAATTGGTGGGATGAAAAAACGGCGTGTTGGCAAGCGTCCCAAAGAACTCGTCGAATCCGCGTTTGGTGGGATGATAGGGAGCTGTTTGTCCCAAATGCCACTTGCCGATTGCACAAGTTGCGTATCCAAGTTTCTTGAGTCGATCAGGCAACGTGGTTTCGTTGAGCGAAAGTCCATATTGTCGGGTAATCGCATTGAATTCGTGTCCAAATCGAGTCGGATAGCGGCCGGTCATCAAACCTGCTCGAGACGGACTGCAGTACGTGGCAGCAACGTAGCCTTGAGTAAATTTGATGCCGTTCTTGGCAATCGCGTCAATATTGGGTGTGGGTATGTCCTTGCAGCCATAGACTCCACACTCTCCGTATCCCAAATCGTCAGCGTAGAAAATCAACAAATTGGGCTTCTTGACCTCAACGCCCGACGCAGTGCCTCGCAATGCACAGGAGAATAAAGTCAAAAAACAAACAAGCAGGGTGGTCAGATTTCGAGACATGGCCGGTAGCTCCAAACGAACGAAATGGAAGTGTCCCAGTATAGCAGGTCCCACGTGACAAACTACTTTCTTTCAGTGCATGTCATGGAAGTGTTGACCGAGGGCTTCAATCGGAGAGACCGATTACCCGCAGTGATCGCCTTCCCCTCCAAACAATCAAGTTCCTCGCCTATTCCCGAACCAGTAGATGTGCGAGCGGTCGCATAGCCTGAGGTCGTGGTCGCGGCACCAGGTCGCTAGCCACGAGGATTGCAGTCTCAGTTCCTCGACCGTGGTACCTCGCGGCATCATTAGTACACGGTCGCGATCCCAGCCGCCGAGCTCCTTCAAGTAGTCAAGCACTTCTTCGGCGTCCAATATCGATCCGACGACGAACTTGAGCTGATATTCCCCTTGTGCCATAAGTCGCCGAACGATGTCCGGCTGATGTCGACGTTCGTCGTGGTTCTTAACCCATTCGTCGCTTGCCAAACCCATAGGCGAGGAATTGCTAAGCTTGGGGCTGATCGACCAAAGATCGCACGCCAAATTACGGTGAATGGTGCCTGCCGTTTCGATCGTTATATGCCGATCGAGTCTGCGGAGTTTATCGCAGACCTGCTCCAGCTCGTCGAAAATCATGGGTTCGCCTCCCGTGATGACCACGTGCGGAGTCGGCCATTTGATGGCGGCATCGACGATCGCGTCCACTTGCCAGGAATCGCCCTCCGGTTCCCACGACGCGTAGCGAGTGTCGCAGAACCAGCACCTCAGATTGCAGCCGCTTGTCCGGATAAACACGCTCGGAGTCCCCGTAAAACGGCCTTCCCCCTGCACGCTGTGAAAAATCTCAGAGATACGGATCACGAGGGCAAACTGCACTGTTAAGATTCGTACAAATCATCAGAATACAGGCATTGTATTCCCAAGCGATCCCGCTTGACAACGACCCAAGGAGAAATTGCTTTGCCCGGCACACCGTTTCAAGATCAGCTCGAGTGTTTTGATAACTCGTTTCCTGATCGAGATTACCTCATTGAGATCACGTGCCCGGAGTTCACGTCGATGTGTCCTAAGACAGGTCAGCCTGATTTTGGAACGTTGATCTTCCGCTACGTTCCAGACAAAAAATGCGTCGAGCTAAAGAGCCTGAAGTTGTATCTTCAAAAATTTCGCAACGAGGGGATCTTTTACGAAAATGTGACCAATCGCATTCTCGATGATTTTGTGACGATTGCCAGCCCACGCCGCATCACACTCGAGAGCCGTTGGGGCGCTCGCGGTGGGATCACGTCGGTTATCACCGTCAGTCACGAGAAAGCCCAGTAAGTACGCCCAGTAAGTACGCCCAGTAAGTACGCCCAATAAGTACGCCCTGCAGGAAAGCCCAGTAAGAAAGCCACCCATGTCCAGTAGTTCTAACGAAACCATGAAGCCAGTTTTGTTGAGCGGATTCGCTGACGAAGCAGCCAACAAGAAAACAGTCGAACAACAATTCTGTGCGTTCGCCGCATTGGGCTTGCGGTACTACACATTGCGATTTATCGATGCGGGTGCAGGCATCCAAAATGTCATGCAGCTTGCTCCGGAATCGATCAAGCATATTATCCAAATGCAGCACGAGTATGGATTGTCTGTTTCCTCGATCGGTTCGCCCATCGGAAAAGTAAAGTTGCTGGACGTGGATGACGGGACCTCGAATCGGTTTGTTCCATTTGGCGACTATCTCGACAAAGATGTGCGTCGCGCCTGCGAACTGGCAAACACCTTTGACTCAAAGCTGATTCGAGGATTCTCGTTCTACCATCCGCGAGGCACGGACCCCGAACTTCATCTCAGCCAGACCATAGATCAGTTGGGACAAATCGCTCGCATGGCTGACTCGCACGGTTTGACGTTTGGCCTCGAGGTCGAAGCCAACTTGATCGGACAAACGGGCAAGCTGCTCAAGAAGTTGTACGATGGTGTCGCCGATCCAGCCATGCTTTTGATTTTCGATGGCGCCAATCTTGTTTGCCAAGGAATGACGACCGATCAAGTCTACGACGAGTATCTCGCCATGAAGGATGGATTGGGATGGCTTCATATCAAAGATTATCAGAGGCCATTGACGAGATCTGCGCATGTGGACGAAGACTCACTCAAAAGCTTTGTCCCCGCAGACATGGGCGATTCGGGACACGAAGCGATCCTTCGCGATGTGAAACGCAGCTACCCGAGCCTGATGACCAAGCTTCAGAAACGGGGCATACCGGGCCTGTTCATGGATCTCGAGCCACACGTCAAAGGAGGAGGCCAGTTTGGCGGCTTTAGCGGGCCCGATGGCTTCGGTGTAGCCCTCCGAGGTCTTTGCAAAGTCTTGGACTATGTCGGTCTCCCTTACGATCTGCGTTCGTTTGATGATATCCGTAATATCGTTGCTAACGCACCCAAGTAGAAAGAATCCAACGGAGTCCAATGAGTCCCAATGAACCATGGAGGACTGAGTACCCGTTTGCTTCAAACTACTTGGAACTGCAACCAAGTATTCGAATGCACTACGTCGACGAGCAGCCTAGTGCAGACTCCATTGCGACAAACAAGTCGACGATTCTGTGCGTGCATGGCAATCCCACTTGGTCCTTTTACTATCGATCGATCGTTTCCCATTTTTCAAAAACGCATCGCGTGGTGGCTGTCGACCATGTCGGTTGTGGATTGAGCGACAAGCCGCTGCATTACGCTTATACGCTGGAACAACATACACGCAATTTAATTCGGCTCATCGATTCGCTGGACTTGGATGATATTACATTGGTAGTTCACGACTGGGGAGGAGCCATCGGGCTGGGCGCGGCTGTCGAGCGTGCCAGCCGGTTTCGCAATCTACTCGTGCTTAACACCGCTGCCTTTCCACCTCCCTATATTCCATGGCGGATCGCCGCTTGCCGAATCCCATGCATTGGTTCTTGGGCGATCCGTTACTTGAATGCGTTCGCGAGAACCGCAACGTTTATGGCGATCGACCGGCTGCCTCGCTTGAGCCAAAACGCGAAGAACGGCCTTTTGGCTCCCTACGACACTCCGAACCATCGCATCGCGATCGACGGTTTCGTCCGGGACATTCCAATGACCAAATCACATCCGACGAGGCAAGTGCTTGAGAAGCTCGAACAACAGCTTACCAAACTCTGTCAATGCAACATTCGATTTGTCTGGGGAATGAAAGATTGGTGCTTCACCCCCGTCTGCATGGAGCGCATGAACCAGCATTGGCCGAACGCAACCCGACGAGAACTGTCTGATGTGGGGCACTACGTCATGGAAGAAGCGCCCGGCAAAGTGATCGAGGAGTTGGCAAACCTCCTGTTGAACGCAAACTCGAGTACTAACACGAGCGCGACGTGACCATCGCTAACAGCCCAGGCAAACTCAACGATCCGGCGGACTTGTCGATCGGTCAGCGCGTGCGACTCGCCATCGTGATGGAATGCTCGGCAATCAAGGCAGGAAACGTGCATCCTCAAGCCTCGTTTGCCGACTTGAATTATCAGCATTTCCTCAGAGCGTCCCAAATCATCGGCGAGCAAATCGATCAAAATATCGAACAACCCGTTGGAAGAATGGTTCTCGAATGCGTCCGTTCGATGATGACCCGCGTACATACGAACACCAGCCTCGGAACCATTTTGTTGATGGCCCCTTTGGTATCGGCTATGCATCGATTGGAACTCCGCGATGGCACCTGGTCGGAATTAGCCCAAGGGGTGCCCCACGTGCTTGCGTTGTTAGACAAAGAAGACACTCGCGACATCTATGCGGCGATCGGATTGGCGAAACCGGGCGGCATCGGGAAGGTAGATTCGATGGACATTGCTCAACCTCATCCGGAATCCATCCTCGAGGCCATGCGGTTCGCTTCCGGTTGGGATGACGTCGCGCTACAGTTCGCGTCAGGTTTTGAACTTGTCTTTCAAATGGCGAGCCGAATGACCGCAAAGCGAGCGATCGGTATGGAGTGGCTAGATTTAGTTCGTTGTCTTCAGATCGAATGGATGACGGAGAGAATCGACAGTCTGATTGCTCGCAAACGGGGCCACGAGACGGCCAAATACATTCAAAACGAGGCGAAATCAGTTCTTGTATCCGGAGCCTATGGCAGCCCCAGCTATGAGCTGGCTTGGAATCGATTTGATCGTATGTTGCGTGATCCGGAGCATCGCAACAATCCAGGTACCACTGCAGATCTGATTGCAGCATCGTTGTTGATCGCCTTAACGGTAACCGACGGAATGCATTGAGATTCCAGCAATGTCTTGTGAGCATCGAATTTGAAGTGGTACAATCGATTGACCAGTCGGCCCGTTTTTCGGCCCGATGGTGCCCGAAGTACTCTAAGACACTGGACTCATGATGATGTCGAAAGCATTTTGGTTGGTAGTCGCATTTTGCGCCAGCAGTATGGTTGTTGCCCAATCCGATGCGGTGTTGGTCCCGAAAGCTCCTCTTAACGTCAGCTTGGATGATCTGGCGGTTGTAAAAATTCTTCAGGTCGATTCAGAGCCGATGGTCGTAGTCGCAAAGTTCATTCAAAAGGAAACGGTTGCGATCACTATGGTAAGGGAGATATCTTACCTTCAGGAAAAGCGAAAAAGGACAGTAACCGTTGATGGCAAGCAAGTGGAGCAGGAGTATACAGTGAATATTCCAGTCAGTACTGATAAACCAACGACCGTGAAAAACTTCACTCCGACCCGGCAGGAGCGATTTTGTACCGTCAACGGTGTTCAAGTCTTTGACCTCAACGGGAAATTGGTTGAGCCAGACGTCTGGACAAAGCTACTTCAGAAACCGAGACATGTTTTATTGTTAAAAGAACCGATCGGCGAGAAGAATCCACTTGACCCTTTTTATGTGTCGATCATTCGCGAGGATACGCTATTGATGTTCCTTCCAAAGCAGGCTGCCGACGTCAAGACGGAATGAACCGATTCCTACGATCTATTTTACGTGAAGCGTAAAAACGATTGCGACCAGGGCAACGGCAATCTTCGTCGTTGTTTCGCTCGGGAATTCACATTTTCCACTAGAGCAGAACGCAAGCCTCGAATTGTCAATTGCCAACACGATTAAGGCGAATCAATCGTATCCAGATGCAGTCCACTGACCGTCGTGGTCAGGAGGGTTGAAAAACATGCAGAGATAGTAAACCAGCATGCCAACAAAGAATGGCAATGCATTCGACCAAAACAAGAACAGTGCGATCGCGGCGATCACACTCAGGTCCGGGTTCACTAGCCAAGCTATCGAAATGAACGGAAACGCAGTTGACAACAGCACTCCTAAAACAGGAATTAGAATGGAGTGGTTGATGAATCGACGAGTCCACCGGGAGGTAAAACCGCACGTCAAGGCGCTAACGACCGACGCGGCTGAAGCGAGAATAAGATAAGGAATGAACCACGCTCCGCTGTCGGGCTGAAGCTGGCAGATGATCGTCCAAGCGACGGCGTTTGCACAAATCGGTGTTAAAACGATGGGAAACACCATACACAAGTGAAATGCAATCCGTGCGCGCATTTCGAAACGTCGACGCAGGTCAACCGGCGCGGTCATCCGAGATGGATGTACGTTGGAAGGGTTCGTTGCCACATTGATCTACCTGACCCGCAATGGCTGTCACGTATGATTTCCACGACTAAGCCGAACGGGAGTGCCGGGAAATGGATGCATCGGATCCTAGTTTACTTGCTTTTCTTTGCTGACGATACCAGCTCGATCTTGATCGAGTTCGTACCAGTTGCTGGAACCTCAACAGAAATCCCTGATTTGGCAGGGTCGCCATATTGCGCTGGGAGTCCTTGTTCCAGCTTGACGCTTCCTCCTCCAAGGTCTTCCATCTTTGTTTTCGAGACAATCACTGGATAAGTGCCAGGCACTGCGCCCTTCTTGGTATCCGACACCATCATGCTAAATTTTCCATTTGCATCCGTCGTGGCGTACGCCGGTACTCCTGTAACGTCCACGAATACAACTTGAGCCTCTTTGACGGGCGAACCGTCCAACGTTAGCACACCGGAGGCATTCACTGTTTTCGGGCCATCTGAGGAATCGCCACAGCCGAGCAATAATCCGATCGCTACGACGGCAAATACTAGCAAGCTTTTTTGATTCATGGTCGTCATTCGATAAAGATGTGTATTTTGAAGATTCAAAAGAAACCCGAGCCAATCGTTTGGATTGGCTCGGGAAAATTTAAGACGTAGATTTGTCGTCGGCTCGCTGAGGCTATTCAATATCTCCGTTGACTTCGCCAGCTGCTTTGGTTCCCAATGCTCCCCAAACTCCGTAGGGACTCAAGCCACCAGCATTTGGCGCTGGTGCAATGATCGACTGATTTCCGGAATCGATGCTAGACGAAATGAATCGAACACTGCCATCGGCAAACGTCGCTTGGACTCCACCAGTATGTTCGCTTCCTGGAGTCCAAATTCCGTTCATCAAGTGGTAGGATGCGGCTCCTTGCTGGATAAAGCAACTTGCAGAATTCGGTGGCAGAATAGTTGTGGCAGCAGCAAAATATGCATTGCCACCCCAGGCACGGTATCCGACAGAAGAATCATTGATGGGAACATCGGTAATCGGTATGTATTGGATACCATTAAATTTGGCACGACACTGAAGCGGTGTTACGGTTGCCGCCGTTCCAGCCAACGAAGTCACCGCACCCTTGGTACCCACACCGCTTGGGCGTTGTCGCTCTGTCAAAGCGATCGTGTTGGACGTTCCATCGGTAATGGCCCCAATGGGACAGTAATACCAACGACCAAAAATCCCTCGGTTGTTGATTGGAGTCTTTTTCGGCGAGTCCACCGCACTTAGCCGCTCGTCTGGATAAGCTTGCGAAGAAGCATAATCGTCACCCGAACAAAACGCATAGCTCGACAATGCTCTCGTTCTTGTCGGTTGCACAGGATCGATGTCTCCAGAATCGCTGGGACACATAAGCGCACCGACCTTTTGCGACTGCATCGCAATGTTGGCGGCGACACCGGTCGCTGGCCAGTCATCGGTCGCTGCGATCTGATCGTAAAGTGCGGTTTGCTCAATATAAGGCAATAGGGAAAACCAACCCGACATAACGCCACGCTGTCCACCCGCGAGCAAGTGTCCTGAGCCACCTTGTCGAGCTGTAAAGCGTTTGTTTGCGGACTCGTAGTTGTGGAGCGCCAAACCCCATTGTTTTAGGTTGTTGCTGCATTGCATGCGGCGGGCAGCCTCGCGTGCCGCTTGGACGGCAGGCAAAAGGAGCCCAACCAAAATTCCAATGATCGCGATGACCACCAGAAGTTCCACAAGCGTAAATCCCCGTAAATAGGTTCGTTTTGTTTTTGCCACCGAGTTTCTCCCAAGAAAAATTGCGAAAAGAATTAAGATCTCAATCGAATAGCACTGAGATCTCAATCGTATCTTAGATTGGAAGGGAGGTCCGGTCAACACTAGTGGCGGACTAATATTCGGGAAAATGCTCTTGGGGCTAATTGTTGATGGTTGAGGGTAAGGCTCTGGTGGGTCGCTCTTGCCGAGTGCGACTGTTCCGATACGGAATCAAGCGGTTGGCAAAATCAATCGCGAGACTCACCGCAAATCAGTGCCTGCCAACGAATTTCTGGAAAATATGTACACGGACCTGAAGCAACTAAGTCGCCCGTTGGATTCACTTTCTGTAACGGCATACGGATTGCCTGCACTGTTCCGTCTCGGACTTGAGCGTATAATAAACATCATACGACGCCGCTTAATCGCATCCTTTTGTAATTGAGAGTTTGCGAGCGGGGGACCCAAAAATTGCAAATGTTTTCGCTACTTGCATTCACAAGCAAGGAGAGGACATTCGCTACGGGGCTCAGATATCCATGGATATCGGGATTTTTCCAATCCTAGCCCGACAGCTAACCTCGTCAGCCGATCGGAGAGATGTTCTCTCCATCACGGAAAGCAGTTCCTGCGAACATGCTGGCGTCATCGTTTTGAGCTGTAGTCTATGTCCCTTCGGTCAATGACCTGCCCTTCCATCTGCTTGGGCTTCTCTTTTTCGAACCCATCGTCCTACGGCTCCTGCAAGGAGTTGGATCGTGTTTGTTTTTCTATCGGTTGCGCAGTCCTTTCTGATCTCGCAAATTTCGTTTGATGCTGCAAGCATTGCAGTTTTTGTTCGTTGGGGAATCGTACTACTCATCCCGCTCGTCGCGGTTTGGCTATGCGTGCGTTACATCCCAAATAACAGGATCGGCGTCGTTGAAAAGCTGTGGTCCATGCGAGGCTCTGTTCCCGAGGGGCAGATCATTGCACTGGACGGCGAGGCTGGCTTCCAAGCCGAAGTACTGAGAGGTGGTATCCATTTCGGCTACTGGAGATGGCAATACAGCGTTCATCAAGCCCCACTCGTCACCATTTCCCAAGGCAAACTAGGGTACGTGTATGCACGAGATGGACGCTCGCTCCAACCCAATCAAACACTTGGGCACGGCATCCAGTGCAACTCGTTTCAAGATGCCAGCGCGTTCCTTGCGCAGTCCGATTCTCAGGGAAATACGTTGATCGATCAGGCTGGCCAACGTGGACGTCAACGCACGATCCTGCGAGAAGGAGTCTACGCGATCAACCCAGCTTTATTCATCGTGCTCAGTGAGGAACGTGTCTTTGCGTTGCCGGCCATTCAGTCACGGCAAGAAATCCAAACGATGGAACAGTTCCGGCAAGAGCTCGAAAGCATCGACGGCTTTAGCCCGGTCATCATTGGAGCTGAAATGCATTTCGATAACACGTTGTCGCCTGACCAACCCTCGTCGGTCGACTCGATCGGCATCGTGACGGTCCACGACGGACCATCTTTGTCCAACGATGATATCATCGCCCCGATCGTGGGTGGCGAACTTGGAGCCGAACACTTTCACAACAACTTCCAAGATACCGAAGCCTTTCTCAGCGCGGGCGGCCGAAGGGGGCGTCAGTATCAGACACTCACCGACGGTACCTATTTCATCAATCGTTGGTTTGCCTCGATCGAATCAATTCCCAAGACCGTCGTGCCGATCGGCTACGTTGGCGTCGTCGTTAGTTACATCGGTAGAAATGGTAACGACGTGTCTGGCAAAGAGTTTCGACACGGCGAACAAGTGGTAACAGGCGAAAAAGGAGTCTGGAAGACGTCGCTTGGGCCAGGAAAATATGCGTTCAACCGATACGCTGGCAGTATCATCTTGGTGCCAACCACCAACTTTGTATTGCACTGGATCACTGGTCGTTCCGAGTCGCATCGATACGACGAGAGCCTTCGGTCCATCGATTTGGTTACCAAAGATGCTTACGAACCCTTGCTTCCATTGAGCGTGGTGGTGCATATCGACTACGAACGCGCGCCGAGCGTTATCCAACGCTTTGGGGACGTCAAAAAGCTCATCACGCAGACAATCGACCCGATGCTTAGCGCATTCTTTCGAGACGTCGCTCACACCAAGACGATGCTTGGGCTACTTCACGAACGAGATCAAATTCAGCGAGAAGCCCGCGAAGAGTTGCGAAACAAGTTTCGGGCCTTTGACATCGAGTGCGTGGATGTGCTCATCGGAAAGCCTTCGAGCGCGCCGGGTGACGACAAGATCGAAACGTTGCTAGAACAGCTTCGCCAACGCCAACTTTCGAACGAGCAGCTGGAGACGTTTGAATGTCGTAAGATAGCTGCCGAGAAAGAGAAAGAGCTCAAAGCAGCCGAAGCTCAAGCCAACATGCAAACTTCGTTGACCAATGCTCAAGTACAGGCTCGTATCGCGGAAAGCCAGGGTGAAGCCGATCTTGCTCGAGCTCGCAAGAAAGCACAAGAGACGATCGTAATTGCTGACGCTGAATTAGAACGGTCGCGACGCGAAGCCGAACAAACCATCTTGTTAGCGGAAGCGAACAGCCGTGAACGTATTCTGACTGGCCGAGGTGAAGGCCAGAAGATACTGCAAGTCGGCTTGTCCGAGGCCACCGTGTTGATGCGTAAGATTCACTCGTTCGGCGATCCGCGACTCTATGCATTGCAAGAAGTCGTCTCGCGCATGTCGAACAGTGCTCAACCGCTTGTGCCGGAGCGATTATTCGTGTCGGGTGGACAATCGGGAATGAATAGTTCTCTTGGCTCGGGCATTCTCGGCTCGCTACTCGAGTTGCTGGTCGCCGAAAAGTCCGGCTTTTCGCTCAACGAATCGTTGGCAGCATCCAGTGTCAATGAATCGACCAATCAAAGCGTTGATCGTATCAGCAAGCAAGCTCTCGACAGCATGCTGACTGCCATGGAGAAAAACGACGTCAACAATTAGTACTTGCGGTTGTTTTGCGGCTCTTGGAATCGGACCGTCTACGTCCGCGATTTCTGTTTGACGCGACGGGCCGGGCTTGTCCCGGCGTGTCGCAATAGGTTTGGCGCACTAAATTGGCGTCCTTAGGGCACCAAACCTGTCGCGTTCCTCGGGCACAAGACCCTCGAACGCTCGCCTAACTGAACTACGTTGCCAACTTTTTGTATCGGAAGCGTTGAGGCTCGCCATCTTGAAGCCCCATTCGCTCGCGTCGTTGTTGTTCATAAGTTTGGAAGTTCCCTTCACACCAATGAACGTAGCCATTGCCTTCGAACGCAAGGATGTGCGTTGCCAGCCGATCGAGGAACCAGCGATCGTGCGAGATGACAACCACGCATCCGACAAAACTCAAAATTGCCTCTTCGAGTGCACGCAACGTATCGACATCGAGATCGTTGGTGGGTTCATCCAAGAGCAATACGTTGCATCCTCGACGCAATAGCTTAGCCAGGTGGACACGGTTCCGTTCCCCCCCCGACAGATCTCCAACCTTCTTCTCTTGGTCCGTTCCCTTGAAATTGAACTTCGAGACATAAGCCCGAGAGTTCATCCGCTTACCACCCGCTTCGAGAAAATCGAGGCCGCCCGAGATTTCTTGATACAAAGTGTTGGTGGCGGTTAGCGAGTCTCGCGATTGATCGACATAACCTAGCTCGACCGTATCTCCAATACGCAGAGTGCCGCTATCGGGTTTTTCTTGGCCGGTGATCATACGAAAGAGGGTTGTCTTGCCAGCCCCGTTGGGACCGATGACTCCGACGATACCGCCAGCGGGCAATCGGAATGTTAGATTGTCGATCAGGGCTCGGTCGTTGTAAGCTTTGCTGAGTCCCTCGGCTTGCACCACCAATTCGCCAAGGTGCTTACCCGGTGGGATTTGAATTTCGAGTTCATCGGGGCGTTCTTCGAATTGTTGAGCGGACAGTTGTTCGTAAGCCGAGATACGCGCTTTGCTCTTGCTTTGTCGAGCGCGCGGCGACATTCGGATCCATTCGAGTTCTTTTTCAAGAGTCTTTTGTCGGGCTGCCGAAGCCTTTTGTTCTATGATTAGACGCTTTTGTTTTTGTTCCAGCCAGGACGTGTAGTTGCCTTCGAATGGAAAGCCCGAGCCGCGATCCAGTTCAAGAATCCACTGTGCCACGTTGTCTAGAAAATAACGATCGTGAGTTACAGCAACCACGGTTCCAGGGTATTTGGCCAGGTGTTGTTCAAGCCAATTGACGGCTTCTGCATCGAGGTGGTTGGTCGGTTCATCGAGCAAAAGCAAATCGGGTTGTTCGATTAGCAATTTGCAAAGGGCGACGCGTCTCCGTTCCCCACCAGATAGCGTGGATACATCTGCATCCCCGGGTGGCAGGTTCATCACGGCCATGGACTGCTCGATTTGCCTATCGAGTTCCCATAGATTTTGTGCGTCGATCACATCTTGAAGCCTTGCCATTTCGTCGCAAAGCTTTTCCATCTTTTTGTCATCGGTCACTTCGCCTAGCAAATTCGAGATTTCATTGAACCGATCGATGATGGCTCGGCGCGGAGCAACGGCCTCCTCGACGTTTCCTTGAACGTCTTTGTCGAGATTGAGCGTGGGCTCCTGCGACAGATAGCCAGCCGTGTAACCGTTGGCGAGCCGCGCAGTCCCATCGAAGTTCTTATCAGTGCCCGCCATAATGCGGAGCAAGGTGCTTTTACCCGCGCCATTGGAGCCGAGCACGCCAATCTTGGCTCCGGGATAGAACGCGAGCCAAATGTTTTTGAGAACTTCTTTTTGGCCATGCCTTTTCGTAAGGTCTTCGATTTGATAAATGTAGGATCGATTCATAGAACGGATGAGTAGGTTGGATTGCGGTTCAGGTTTGGACTCTCGGAATGGAGTCGCTCAGGCTTTGGTTTGGAACGGGCGCGTTATTCCCATTCGATGGTCGCGGGTGGCTTGGAACTGATGTCGTAACAAACGCGGTTCACTCCGTGGACTTCATTAATGATTCGCGTTGAAATGCGTGCGAGCAAGTCGTAGGGCAAATGGCTCCAATCGGCGGTCATGAAATCGTCGGTGTTGACACACCGAACGGCGACCGCTCGTTCGTAGGTCCTGGCGTCGCCCATCACGCCGACGCTTTGCGACTCAAGCAGCACCACAAATGCCTGCGATGTTGCGCGGTACAGGTCAGCATTCTTGATTTCGCTCACTACGATTTCATCCGCATTGCGCAGAATATCCAATTTGTCTTGGGTCACTTCTCCCAAACATCGTACGGCTAGTCCGGGACCTGGGAACGGGTGTCTCCAGACTAAGTGTTCGGGCAATCCTAACTCGACACCTAGCTTTCGGACTTCGTCTTTGAACAAGTCTCGAAGAGGCTCGATGAGTTCAAACCCCAATTGTTCCGGCAGTCCGCCAACGTTGTGATGTAGTTTGATGGTGGCAGCGGGACCATCTTGGGCGGCGCCGCTCTCGATGACATCAGGGTAAAGCGTTCCCTGAGCCAAGAACTTGGCTCCATTGATTTTCTCGGCTTCGGATTTAAAACATTCGATGAACGCGTGTCCGATCCGACGACGCTTTTCTTGGGGATCTCGGATGCCAGCCAAAGTGGACAAGAATATATCGCTCGCCTGAACCACTCGAAGATCCGCTTTGAAATGGTTGGTGAATTCTGCGATGACAGCAGCTTGTTCGTCTTTCCGGAGTAGTCCGTTGTCAATCAAGATACAAGTCAATTGGGGACCAATCGCCTTATACAACAGGGCCGCAGTTACCGACGAGTCGACTCCTCCAGACAGCCCGCAAATGACGCGATCGTCTCCCACGACGCTACGGATTTGTTCGATCGACCGCTGAGCGAAATCGCTTAAGTGCCATTTGCCTTCACATCCCGCAATGTTGTACAGGAAATTGTGGATGAGAGTTCCACCCAAGGAAGTGTGAGAAACCTCGGGATGGAATTGCAATCCGTAGATGGGCTGTGTCTTGTGTTTGACGGCAGCGAATGGGCATGTGGATGTCGATGCGAGTGGTTCAAACCCTTCGGGCAACGATCTCACTTGGTCGCCATGGCTCATCCACACGTCGATTTCGTGAGGAAAGCCAGCAAAAAGCTTTTCCATGGAACCGATCTGCAAACGGGAACGCCCGAATTCGCGAGCAGGGCAACTCTCCACTGCCCCTCCAAGGGCTTGGCTGGCCAGTTGCATTCCGTAACAAATGCCGAGCAACGGTATTCCCAAATGAAAAATTCTCGGATCGCACTTGGGGGCGTTGGGTTCGTATACGCTGTTTGGTCCACCGGAAAGAACAATGGCCGACGGTTTGCGTGCCACAATGACATCGACGGAAACGTCATGGCGAATGATCTCGCAGTAGACGTTTTGCTCGCGAATGCGTCTTGCGATTAATTGCGCGTATTGGGAGCCGAAATCGAGCACCAACACGCGTTCGCTCAAAAGGTGGTCGGCAACGCTGGAAGAATTTGAGGAGCCATCCGCCCCGCTGGGAACCGTTTGCATAAATCAGATTACCGAGACAGTCGACCGAATCCGGCGACTTCAGACTTTGGGAAACGCAAGATTGTAGCGATTTCGAATCCCTGCGTAAGTCGAAAGCGACCGCACTTCCCTGCCGACTGCGGGAGATCAACACACTTCACAATCGTATGAGAATCGATTCCAATCATTGCTGTGACGTACAGCCTATCTAGGAGAATCTGAATGTTTTTTTGGTTGCGAGAGATCGGGGGTTGGGGGCTAGTAATCGTTGCCCTTTACCTGGTGCGTATTGGACTGGGGTACGTTTCGGACGCGCAAAATCCCAAGATCGTCGAGGCGGCCGTGATCATGCTTACGGCTGTTGGGGTTTTGAGGGCGGGAGTTCTGTTGATTCGAATTTCCACAGCGGCTCGCGTCGCACGTATCGATTGACCGACATGGACGATCCCTATCGACCCAGCGGGGCCCAATGATCCGTTTCCCAATGCTTGGCGTCGATTTTTCCATCTGCATGGATTTCGAGGCGAACCGCGTGATCTCGTGCGGTGACGTAGACTTTGCGATCGTGTGCGGAGAACGATTCGATGATTCGGGACGACGTGGCGCGACGGGATCCACTGATGACGATTGTTTCCGGTTGGCACCAATCCAACAACGCATCCGATTTGGAGTTCAGAGATCCATGGTGTGGAGCCATCAAGATGTCGACATCCGGGGATGGTTGCGAAACGAGCATCTGCATCCCTGGTGGTTCCAGATCCCCAGGTAACAATATTCGACGTCCAGCATATTGAATCAACACGCACATGCTATTGGCATTGTCGGTTCCTTGGACACCTTGCGTGGGAGGATGCATTGCGAGCAAACTCCAGTTTTTGCCTTCGTGCATGTCGCCCTTCCTCCAGGTCACGGATTCGGCTCCGTATCGTTTTGCGGTTGCCAGATTTCGTTGAAGCAAAGGGCTCTCATGTTCAAACACTTGAGTGGTCGAAATGAGTCGACCGACGCCAAAACGTTTCACGATCCCCTCGACTCCGTTGAAGTGATCCGAGTCGGCATGCGATAGGATCAGCGAATGAACTCGGGGTTTGTTCATTGCCCAAAGAGCGTCGACCATCACTTGGTAGCTACGTTGATGGTCCCCCATGCGACCGGCATCGTACATCCACGTCTGATGGTCGGGAGACTCCAGAATGATGTTGGTACCGTGCCCGACATCGATGAAGTTGATGCAGAGTTTTTCGTTGTGCGATTGGCTGAGGAACGCTTTCAAATCCATGGCCGGACGAATCGCTAGTCCGAATAAAAACCAGGCGGCCAAAACGAACATCAGTCGCTGACGATGCCACGTTCGTTTGACTCCAAAAACAGCGGAAACGCCCATTCCGAGCAAATAGAACCCGTACAACCACCAGGTCGGTGGCGACCTCAACCAGAAGTGCCCGAAAGGGATTTGCTCGCCCCATCCTACTATCCACTGTACACACCACAGCGATACGCCACAAACCAATCCAAGCGGCCATGCAATGACAGGAAACCAGCCGAGCACCACCAGCCCGAGCCCCGACAACAGAGCAAACAACATTGGCAACCAAAGCACCAGATTCAGTAAAATAGCAATCGGGCTTATCACATGGAAACTGGACCATACCAAGGGGGTGGTGATGAACCAAACCCAAAAGCTAGTGCGAATCATTTCACGCGACCACGCCATCAGGCTGTCGAGCCCTCGAACCCAGCGACTCGATTTCGCCATCATCAATTTTTCCAAAGGTGGTCGCACTCTCGCCATCGTGCCAGCCGACAAAATCAGTACTGCAACCGCCATAAACGAAAGCTGAGTTCCTGTCTCAAAAAAAACGCTGGTGCGATAAAGCAACAGTGCCACCCCTGACACCGCAAGAAAATTGAGGCTCGAATAGGCCCATCCGTACCACTTCGCTAGACACAACCCTGATAGCATCATCGCGGCGCGTGCGACCGGCGGGTTGGCCCCACACAACAATGCGTAGCTGATAACGATGGCGCAGACTCCGGCTAAAAGCAGCTTGCGGGGGATGTGCAGCATGCTTCCTAGGATGAGCAGTGAGATCGCAACCATTTCCACGTGCATGCCCGAAATAGAGAGCATGTGAATCGTACCCGTAGCCAACAATTCTTCCTGCAAACTCCACTCCGCTTGCTCGCGCTGCCCAAGCACTAAGGCGGCAGTCAATTCCGCTTGCTCAAGCACAACATATCGCTCGATGGAACGGAGCGCGCTGGCGGAAAGCATCGCCAAGAATCGGTCGGCTCGCCTCCACTGGGGCTCTGCGATCCGCTTGAATTGTGATTCGGAGTCTGCCTTGGCCTGGGCCGCATACCCCAGTTCGGCGTAACGATTCGCCTGATCGAATTGACCTGGATTGGATGGGCGACTCGGTGATTTCCATTGACCATACAGTTCTATGGCATCGCCGGGAAAATAGCCGTTCAGTCGTTCGTCCACGGTTAGCGGAACCAGGAGAGAGCGATGATGCCATTTGTCTCCAAGCCGGATCTCGTTGACACGTAAGGTTGTTAGGCTTTGCCATCCCACTTCTCCTTTTTCGATATTCCCGCCGATCAACGTCGCTTTCCTATATCGAATTGGAGAGTCGATCACCCCCCGGCAGGCCAACGGAGTGAACGTTGACGAACCTAGAGAACCAAGCACGCTTGATTCGTCCCGTTGCTGCCTTGAATGAACGAGACGTTCGGCGGACTGCCGCTGAGAAATCGAGTGGAGATTACTAACGACAGAGCCCAGTCCAAGTGTCATGCAGACGAACACGAGCCGTTCGGAAGTCTTTGAATTCACAAGCCAATTTGCCAAGAGTCCGACGGTCGCAAGGCAAAAAAGGGCTGAAAAAGTCTGGCAGCAGAGGTCTCCCAACTGTTCCTGAATCCCAATCGACGTCATGCAGACCAACAAGACCAGCACCATAGGGAATCGAACCCATAACACCCGGAGTCGCTTCTCGAAACGGCGCAAATACGTCATGAACAAGTCGCGTTTCGGAATCATGTCGATTTCGGGAAACCTCTCGATGTTGATTTTCGGCAACATTCCGCTGGCTAATAAATGGCGGAATTTCTTTTTTACCAATGAATTCGTTGGCGGAGCGTCTCGGGGCGGATGCGACTAGTCAAGCGGTACGTGAAATGCAACTGAATTCTTAGCATCAGTCGGAACTTGATGCAAATCGAACGCATCTCAGCTTGTTACCCTCCACCAGACGAATCAGCCATGTCAAAACGATCTAATCGTCGCCCGATGAAAAAAGCCGGTAAGAAGTCGCAATACTCGTATGTTAACGAGGACAAAGAGTTCGCGGAGGGGGATGTCGAAGCGTTTGGTTTCGAAGAGGAAGAAGAAGAGGACGCGGACACCGATGAGGAGTCTGACGACCCGATGCTGGAGGATGGGGATGATTTCCTTTCCGATTCTGATGACAACGAGACCGTCGACGCAACCGAAGACCCTGTCCGCATGTACCTCATGCAGATGGGCGAAATCCCGCTCTTGACCCGTCAACAAGAAGTCAGTGCGGCGAAACACATCGAAATGACTCGCACCAACTATCGCCAATGGATGCTGGCCTCCGATTTCGTGCTCCAAGGTGCCACGAAACTCTTGGAACAAGTTCGCGACAGCAAGTTGCGATTGGATCGAACCATCGAGGTCAGCGTCACCAATGCCACCGAAAAAGTCGCCATCATGCGACGCATTGGTCCTAATATCAAGACACTCCGACACTTGCTGCTCCGCAACCACGGCGACTATCACGTCGCGATCAACAAGAGCATTGCCATGCCGGAACGCCGAGCTGCTTGGCGGCGATTGGTTTGTAGACGCAACAAAGCCGTGCGACTGATCGAGGAAATGAACCTTCGGACCAATCGACTGGAGCCCATCTTCCTAAAACTCCACACGATCTCTGGCCAAATGGGGGTCCTCAAGGAGCGAATTGCGGGAGCTCAAGTCTCCGGCGCTTCCGACGGAATCCCCTTGTCGAAACTGAAAGAGGAACTTCGCTACCTGATGCGAATCACCTATGAGACCCCACACACATTGGCCCGCCGATGTGAAAGAGTCAAGAATCACCGCTCGGAATACGATGCAGCCAAACGTGAACTTTCGGCTGGCAACTTGAGATTGGTGGTCTCGATCGCCAAGAAATACAGGAATCGCGGCTTGAGTTTCCTCGACCTCATTCAAGAGGGCAACACGGGTCTCATGCGTGCCGTTGACAAGTTCGAATACGAACGTGGATTCAAGTTTTCGACCTATGCGACGTGGTGGATCCGACAGGCCATCACACGAGCCATCGCCGACCAAAGTCGAACGATTCGTGTGCCCGTTCACATGATTGACACCATGAGCAAAGTTCGACAAGTTACGCGTGATCTAATCCAGGAACTCGGCCGTGAACCATCGGTTGAGGAGACCGCCGAACGAGCTGGGTTGTCGCTCGACGACGCTCGAGTGGTGATCAAAATGGCTCGGCAGCCCCTTTCGCTAGACCAACCCGTGGGAGATCACGACGATAGCTTCTTCGGCGAATTCCTCGAAGACTATCGCGATGACGATCCCCTCTATGAAACGAACCAGCAAACTCTCAAAGAGCAGATCCACGAAGCGATGCAGACACTGAACTATCGCGAACGAGAAATCTTGAAGCTGCGATACGGACTTGCCGATGGATATGCTTACACGTTGGAAGAGGTTGGCAAGATTTTCCAAGTGACTCGCGAACGCGTTCGACAGATCGAAAGCAAAGCGGTCAAGAAGTTGCAGCATCCTCAACGAAGCAAGTCGCTAACAAGCTTCATCGACGGACTTGACATGACTCCCTACCAAGACGCCGTTGCCAACTCGAACGATCGTCCCGTCTGATTTCCCGCTCCGATCGCTGCGAACCATCCCTCTACTTAATTGATTTGTAGATCGACTGAGACAATCGTTCTACAATTGTCCGCCAGCCAAGATATCTACGCTGGACAGGGCGCTAACATCGTGCGAAAACTTGGTGACAAAGGTTCGCGATCAGCACCCGATAATAATGTGCGTTGGATGCCTCGATACAACGCTTCATGCATCGCTTTACGGAGACCAGAATGGAAACTACTTTTGATACATTGATGGTGGCTAACCAGCACTTTCAACGAGGGCAATTTGACATAGCCGAACGTCTCTACCGACAGGTATTAACCGCCGAACCGCAAAATGCGGATTCGTTCCATTTCTTGGCCCTCATTGCGATTCAACGCGGCAATCACGAAGAAGCAATCAAGAACTACCGCAATGCGATCGCGATCAACCCGAATGAGCCGGCATTCCATATCAACTTAGGAAATATATTCCATTCAAGTGGTAAACCAGCCGAAGCCGTTGTGTGCTATCGTCGGGCTTTGAAACTTAACCCGGCGTCCGTCGGAGCCAATCTCAATCTAGGAAATGCACTTCTGGGAATGAGGCAGTTTGAAGACGCCTTAGCTTGTTTAAGGAGAGTCGTTGAACTTAAGCAAGATTCTGCGGAAGGTTTCCATTCTCTTGGAGAGGCCTATCGAGAGCTCGGTCAACTTCAATTCGCAATTAAGAGCTATCGAAAAGCGATCAGTCTCCAGCCCACCAACCTGCAAGCGCACATTGGATTAGGTGTTGCCCTCGTCTCGCAAAACAAGGTGAGCGAAGCGGTACCATGTTTTCGGAAGGCAGTCGAAATCGCCCCGAATTCAGTCGAAGCGTTATGCAATCTGGCGCTTGCACTCAAGGAACAAGGAAGCTTCGAGGAAGTTGCCAGCGTTTACGAGAGCGTCCTGAGAATTGCCCCAACGCATGTCGAAGCGTTATCCAACTATGGGATTGCACTTCGCAAACTGAAGCGTACCGACGAATCCGTCGCGTGCCTTCGTAGAGCCCTCGATCTAAGACCTGACAGTGTCGAAGTCATAACCAATCTTGGGAATTCGTTACGTGACAATGGGAATTATCAAGAATCGTTGGAATACTATGAACGCGCGATTGAGATTGCGCCGGACTTCGCTGACGCTCATTGCAACTTGGGAATTGGCTGGGCTTGTTTGGGAGAAATGGAACGAGCCACCGAGTCTTTCGAGAGAGCTTTGGCAGTCAAGCCTGAATATCCTGAAGCCCATTACGGTATGTCGTTTATTCACCTGCTTAGCGGAGACTGGGCCACTGGACTCCCTTTATATGAGATGCGATGGAAAACGGGTAGTGTTCCGCCGCGATCATTCCAGCAACCGATGTGGGATGGGACTTCTCTCCAAGGCAAGACGATATTGTTGTGGTCAGAACAGGGATTGGGCGACACGATTCAGTTTGTACGATTTGCAAGCGTGGTCAAGCAATTCGGCGGCCAAGTGATCGTACTGTGCCAAAGACAACTCGAAAAATGCCTTGAAGGCTGTGTCGGCGTAGACCAGTGGATAACAGATGCAAACAATCTTCCCGAGTTCGATGTGCAATGTTCGTTGTTGAGCTTGCCGTTCGTGCTCAAAACGCGAGTAGAAACAATCCCGTCGTCTGGCCCATATCTGTTTGCGAATGCATCGCTCCTGCAGAAATGGAGCAAACGAATGTCGAACTTGACTGGTTTCAGGGTTGGCCTTTGCTGGCAGGGAAATCGCATGTTCCGCGACGACCGCGGCCGCTCGTTTCCTCTCAAGAGCTTTGAACCGTTGACCAGCGTAGCGGGTGTCCAACTCGTTAGCCTCCAGAAGGGTTTCGGAACAGAGCAGTTGCGAGATTGTCCATTCTCGATCGTTCATTACGGAAGCGAAGTGGACGAGTTGTCCGGTCCCTTTGTGGACACGGCAGCCATCATGAAAAACTTGGACTTAGTTGTTACAGTGGATTCGGCAAATGCCCATTTGGCGGGCGCGCTCGGTGTTCCCGTCTGGAACCTGTTAACCAAAGTGCCACACTGGCCTTATCTATTGGATCGCACGGATACGGCCTGGTATCCAAGTATGCGATTGTTCCGCCGCAAAGGAGACGATCAAGTGCAGTTCTTCCAGGAACTTGCGATCGCTCTTCAGGAATACGTAAACAAAGGCAATTGATTCACCGCTGTATGAGCTCAAACACAATCATGAAAACATCCATTGTTGCCGCCATGGATATGGCCGAGCAGCATTTTCAACAAGGAAGGCTCGACATCGCGGAAACAGTCTACCGTAAAGTAATCGAGTGGGAGCCAAAGTACGCCGAACCGTTTCATTTTTTAGGGCTCATCGCTTCCAGACGTGGAGACTATACCACCGCGATCAATTGCTACCGTCAAGCGATAGCTCTTGAGGCGAACGTTCCATACTTTCATATCAATCTCGGAAACATACTGGAATCTTGTGGGAAGCGAGTCGACGCCATGGCTTGCTACCAGCATGCTATCCGTCTCGACGATTCGTTGTTCGCCCCCCATCTGAACCTTGGAAATGCGTTCATGGATATGGGCCACTCGGACAATGCGATCGCATGCTATCGGCATGCGATCCAACGCAGACCCGATTCCGCCGAAGCGTATAATTATTTGGGCGACGCTTACGTACAAAAGGGCGCGATGTCCAATGCGATTGGCTGTTATCGCCACGCGATCGGGCTCCGACCAGAATATGCCCAGGCCTATAACAACCTAGGGGTTGCTCTCAATTCACAAGGCAATCGCCAGCAAGCAATCGAATGTTGGACCCGAGCATTGGAGCTGAATCCTAGCTTCGTCGATGCGATGTGTAACCTCGGTCAAGCGTACAAGGAACTTGGCAATTGCGAAACGGCCGTCGCGATATTTCGGAGGGCACTAGAACTGTCGCCAAATGTGGCGGAACTTCACAATAACTTGGCGCTTGCGTTGTGCAAACTCGGTAGACCAACTGAGGCGGTTCAATGTTTGCGTAGAGCTTGCGAACTATCGCCTCAAAGCGTTGAGATGATTTCCAACCTTGGAAGCGCGCTTCGCGATGACGGACGATTTGAGGATGCGATCAACTACTACCATTCTGCTATTCAACTCGATCCGACCTTTGCGGAAGCCCATTTGAACTTAGGACTCGTTCTCAAGGATCAAGGAAAACTCGACGAGGCTGAGTCCAGTTACAACCGCGCATTGGCCATCCGACCGGACTACGTCGAAGCTAAGTTCGGCATGTCTCTGGTGCGCCTATTGCAAGGTGACTGGCTGAACGCCTGGCCGGCGTACGAATTGCGTTGGAAAGTAAGTTCCCAGACTGCCCCTTCGTTCGATCGACCGGTTTGGGATGGTTCGCGGCTTGATGGCAAAACTGTCTTGTTGCATTCAGAACAAGGACTGGGCGACACAATCATGTTTATCCGCTTTGCCAAGATGGTGAAACAACAAGGCGCCACGGTGATCGCAAAAATTCCAGGAGCGCTGCGCAAAATATTCGACAAAGTATCAGGTGTCGATCGTTGGTTAGTCGATGGCGATGATTTGCCCGACTTCGATGTACATTGTCCCATGATGAGTCTACCTGGCGCGTTCAAGACTCGCATTGAGACCATTCCTAACGATGTCCCTTACCTCGCTGCAGACCATACTTTAGCACAACACTGGAACCATCGCATGCAGGCGATCTCAGGCTTCAAAGTTGGAATCTGCTGGAAAGGAAACCCAAAGTTTCGCGATGATCGGCTACGATCCACGATCCTTTCGAGCTTTGCACCGTTATTCGAGATTCCTCGCGTTCAGATGATCAGCTTGCAAAAAGGAGGCACAGCCAACCCGTGTGGTGAGTCCCAAAATCTTTCCATAATGGATTTCGGCGAAGAAGTCGATCGAGAGGCAGGCGCATTTATGGATACGGCCGCCATCATCCAAAACCTCGACCTAGTCATTACCGTCGATACGGCGATCGCTCATCTAGCCGGCGCATTGGGAGCACCGGTTTGGAATCTTTTGTCCAACGTACCGCACTGGCCATGGTTGTTGGACCGTTCCGATAGTCCCTGGTATCCAACGATGCGATTGTTCCGACGACACGACGCATGGCAGCCCTTCATGCAGGACGTAGCAGGTGCCCTTCGTGAACACTTTGTAAATTCGCCTACGGCTTAAGTTTCGCAATCAAATAGCCTTGTGTCGATTGATGGGTCGTGTGCGTTGAGCCCGGATAGTACAGAGTGCTTGAGACTCCATTGGCTTTGCAATGTTCGTGCAATTTGAAGCCGAAATTGGCCGAGTGAGTGGGGTCCGCTTCGTCCTGGCCAAGTGCCGGTGGCTTGTTGTAGTAGAGGTAGACCGGCGGGTCGTCCGAGGTCACCAGCGCATAGGGCGAATATTCAGCGATCCAAGGCAAGATGGTCTCTCGCTTCGCAAAAAATTCGTCAAAGGCTGACAACTTGGTGGAAATGTCTCCGACAAAGCCGAATGCATGTCCGCCATACCGGCTATTGGGGATCCACTCTCGCATTTGTTTCGGATCGAGGCTTGTTTGGGCTCCTGTGACCGCTGCGCACAATAACCTCGTGGATTCGCGCGCAATCGGATCATCGCTCTTCGGGTCCGCAAGGTCAGGATGGAATGCAAGCCAAAGCGATGTGCAAGCGCCAGCGGAGCCGCCACTGGCTGCAATTCGGTTTTTGTCGATATTCCACTCGGACGCTTTGCTCCGAAGGAACTGCAACGCACGGGCCGCGTCATGAAGTGGCCCCTTCACGGGCGGAACCACGTTATCAGCGGTTGCGTCCGCAATGAATCGGTATTCCACCGATGCCACAGAGATACCTTCTTTGAGCATGGCCTGCAGCATGCCAACTAACCCGCTCAGCCGACCGCCACCCTGCCACCCTCCTCCATGCACAAAGAACAGTACCGGCGTAGGTTTGTTGGATTCGGCTCGCCAGAAATGAAGAATCTGTTTTGGGTGTGGTCCATACGACACGTCGTAGTACGTGGGGTGTGGAATCATCGGCTGCTTTGCGATCGTCGTGTTCGCTTCGTCAGCGCTGATGTTGCGAACAAAAATATTTCGCCATCGGATCTCTCCTCCGTGGGTTTGCAGCATGATGGGCCCCTTGGCCGGCAGCGGCTTGGTTCGGTCCCAAAAGTTTTCCATTACGGCACCATCGACCACGACTCGATTGTTGAGCGTCACCCAAGTACGCGCACCAATCTGTTTGATCTTGAATACGTTCCATTGACCAAATGGTTTATCGACGACCATGACGGGATCGCGACCAAGCGTCTTCGGGGTGTTGTTAAAAAGCCCGCCAGAACCTTGATGCGGTTTTCGATCAGGAGCTTTCGGATCAAACTTTTGGTTCGCGTCCCAAATTTGCACTTGAGGTGTACCACGAAGATAGATTCCACTATCTGCCTTGGGAACGGTCTTGTATTCGATCGTCAATTCGATATCACCAAGTTCTTCATTGGTTGTGGCGTAGGGTCCCGTGCCGTTATTCACCAACTCTCCATGTTCGACGCTCCAATGCTTAGCGAATTCCTCTCGCTGTGCCTGAAGATTGGCCTCCAGCTTTTCGCCGGTCAGTTTTGCCGAGTTGTGTGGATTCCATCCGTACCACCCCGACAAATCCTTGCCGTTGAATAGGGCTCGAAAACCAGGCGGTGCCAACGAATCTTGGGCAACCGCTCTCCCAAGTGGAGCGATCAGAATAGCAACGCCTAAAGCACACAATAGTTTCATAACAAGCTCCAATTGAGTGGCGCCAAGGATCAAACAACATCGTAGGGCGATATCGTATGTGAACTTGGTACGCAAACATTGTACAGTAGGTCGCTCATTCTACGCCAATCCCCTCCCGAGGATTATTGCACGATGAATGGGCCACAACCAAAGATTCAAGCGTCGGGTGAATCGAAATCCGAAGGATTGATCTGGGGGAGCCTTTTATTCCTGCATTAATTATCGTACCTTGCATTCCAATTCCGTTGGTTACCTTCCAGTTCTCTTCCGTGGAGCCGACTACCGCACCATGCGTCTAGCCTTTCTTGCACCGTTGCTTTGGATCCTTAACTGTCTCGCAATTCCATCGTTACTAGCTCAGATTCCGGCTTCCGCGACAGCGGTCCAGCATGAGCTTGTTCGCGGCGCCAAAGTACACCGAGAACGAAACAAAGTTTGGATAGTTCCAGAATCCACCGCGGAATCCGGCTCTGTTTCCATCCCTCGTTTCTGTGCTCCCGTTCGATCTTTGAGCTGGGTCGGCGAGGAGTCGGAGGTCTTGCTCGTTCCTGAACCAGGCTATTGGAAGATCAGCTGGAAGAAGCCACCTGCAGCTTCGAAAACGATTCAATTGCTTTTCGAGTCGGAAGCTCTATTTCCGAGCGAACAAATGCCGGTCGTTCCCACGGGCGATGGGACTATTGTGCTCCACGCATTCCAAGGAATGACAGAGGGAGACAAGCTCCGGTTCGAACCCCAACCTCACAAAAATACGATCGGCTATTGGACCGCGGTCGGCGACTCCGTCCGCTGGACCTTTCGAGCAGATGCTGCTGGCTCCTACTCAGTAGGACTGCTTCAGGGATGTGGCCAAGGACAAGGCGGTAGTCAAGCGCGAATACAAGTTACGGCAGAAGGTAAAGACGTAGCCTCGCAAGAATTCGACACGATCGACACGGGACACTTTCAAAACTTCCGTTGGAACCATGTTGGAAAGATCGATTTGCCACGCCCTGGTGTTTATCAACTTACGATTCGCCCGATCAAAATCGCCAAGGCAGCTCTCTTTGACGTGCGTTTCGTTCAGCTTGTGAGGCAGGCCAAGTAGCAGAGTTGCTCCGCAACTCCGCCCGATGCCTGATGTTTGATCAAGATGATTGAGAGTGATGATTGAGATGTTTACCTTGGTTTGATGCCTGACCTGGTTGCTTGAAAAAACGGCGAATTGCCCGCGATCCCGAGTTGCGGAGCAACTCGTCTACATTCTGCAACTCGCTTATTTTTCGCAGCGGTAGTGAATGCAATCTTCTCGCCGGAGGCCGGCCTTGGTTGGGTTCTCGTCAATGTATTTGCGAAATCGATTGAAGTGGTCAGCGTCTCGAACAAGATGATCGAAACTCTCGCTCTGCCAGAACTCACCGGTCGTTCCAAGAATCTGGTTGATTTGCGTTGCCGCATAATGTTTCCATGATTTGCACTGTGCTAGAAGTCGGACGCCAGGCAAAAAGCAAACCATGACGTGTACATGATTTGGCATAATGACAAAGTCGGAAATATGGTATCGAACTTGTTGCAGAGTTGCTCCGCAACTCCCTGAGCTTTGTTGCAGAG
>JBEBHM010000361.1:0-8615 GCA_040080875.1 Pirellula sp. | reverse complement strand
TGACGACTTGCCTTGGGGCGAGGTCCAAAAGGGGCTCAAAGAGATTGGGTTCACGGGTTGGACAACCGCAGAAGTTGGCGGTGGTGGATTAGAGCGCCTCACCACGGTCCGCAAACAAATGCAAAAAGCATTCGGGCTCGCATAACTACTTAACGATTGTTGGAGCAAGTATTGGAGACGCAGGAACCATTCCGGAAGAATTTGAAGGTGTCAATATCACGGAAAATGCCGCCAAGATCATGGCCCTAATAAATAGCACTTACCTTGGATTCATTTTACGATCTCCACCATTGCATGACCAAATCCAAAGCAAGATACTTTCCGCCGCGCAAGGGAAACTTGCTTTGGGACGCATCAAACGATTCGTCGTTCCAATTCCACCGTTGGAGGAGCAATCACAAATTGCAACACTGATTACGCAAGCTCTTGAACGAAGTGAGGAATTATCGTGCGATGCCGAGTCATTTGAATCCGACCTTGCTCAACTCGACCAATCCATCTTAGCGATGGCCTTCCGAGGCGAACTGGTCCCACAAGACCCGAAAGACGAACCAGCATCCGAACTCCTCGACCGCATCCGAAACGCCCGAGACAAAAGCGTCCAACAGAAGAATTCAAAGCCACGAAAAGTCACAAAACCCACAAAAAGAAAGGACACGATCACATGACATTTTGTGTTTCTTGTGCCTCTTTGTGGCTAGAAAAACAACTCCACCAATCCACCCTCGCCGAAGCATTCCGAGGCGAACTGGTCCGGCAAGACCCCAGCGACGAACCAGCCGCTGCTCTGCTTCAGAGAATTCAAACGCGGAGGAGTGTTGGCTCGCAGCAAGCGAGACAAAGGAAGACGGAAACGAACGCAACGTGAGTCTGTTTTCATCCAACAAATCGTTCCAGCCAACCGAAATCATCCAGCTCGTATCTACGCGAGATACTGGCGTGGGGACATTGATCGTTGAGACCGATGCGGGGTTGGGGTATCTGAAAGCGCTCGGAAATCCCGATGGTCCGCACGCGCTTGTCAAGGAGTTCATTGGAACACGCTTAGCCGACCTCATTGGCTTGCCAACATTCGATTACGCATTGATCGAGGTTGCAGAAATCGACGACCTTCCTTTTTTCGGTCGGGGCAGGGCCGAACCTGGCCCCGCGTTTGTAACCCGTGCCGAAAAGGGTGTGACCTGGGGAAATGACAGGCGGTTGCTCGACAAAATCGACAATATCGACGTCATTTCTGGGCTTATCGTGATCGACACTTGGCTCAGAAATACGGATCGTTACGCTCCGGCTGGATTCAGAGTAAACTTAGACAATGTTTTTTTCAGTAGCGAGACGGATGATTCCTTTGTTTCCCTTCGAGCCATGGATTTTAGTCACTGCATCATTTACGGGGGTGAGTTAACCCGTCGAGTGAAAGACATCGCGGATGTCAAGGACGAGGATGTTTTCGGCCTGTTTCCTGAATTTCGAAAGCGAATCAATCGAACTTCAATACGCCACTTCGCTAGCAATGTCGGAAAATTGGCGAGGACCGAAATTGACGACGTGGTATCGTTAGTACCGACGCAGTGGCATTTGGACCAAGCTGTTCGAACTGCCTTGGTCGATTTTTTAGTTGATCGGGCTGCGTTTGTCGCCGATACAATCGAAGTGAGATTGTTTGATCCGCCCCAACTCCCTATGAACCTCTTTGATGGAGGTGATTCATGAATCCTGTTCAAGGCTACTACAGCATCGTTCAATACTGTCCCGATTTGGCTCGTCGTGAAACGGTCAACATCGGTGTGGTATTGCTTGTCCCAGATGCACGGTTTTTGAAAGCGAGAATGGTGGCTGACAACGGTCGTGTCCACCACTTCTTTGGGACCAAAGGGGAAGACGCAAAACTCCTTGCTGAATTCAAGAAGAGTTTCGAACATAGGATCGAAGCCGAACGAACGAGAATTACTTCGGTTGAGACCCTGCAAAAGTTTATCGATACGCGAGGCAACCAGTTGCAATTGACGGAACCCAATTTCGTCAAAGTACGAGAATGCACCGAGACCATCAATAGACTCTTCGATCAACTGGTAGGCGGTAAGCCTCGCGCTGGAAAACGTCAGTCCTTCAAAGAAAGTCTTCAAGAGCGATTCAATAGCGCAGGCATCGCAGATCGAATTTGCACGGACGTTTCGATCGATGTTCCAATCTTGAACCAAACGACCAAGATCCCATTTGGATTCCAAAACGGAGTTTTTCATTTGCTACAACCGGTTAAATTCGAGTCGCAAAAAGATGAATCCAATTTCGGCCTAGCTTGCAAGTACTCCACCGAAGGGAAGATCTTCCAAGAGAATCCGGATCCGACGTATGGGGCGCTCCAATTCAACGTCATCGGTCGCTTCCCGAGTAAGAGTGACGAATCGATACCCATCGTTCGCAAAGTCCTGGCGGCGTCCAAGGTACGATTGCATCTAGAGCACGATCTTTCTGAATTGGTCGATGAAATCCGAAGGACCGGCAAACCAACAAGAAACACTTAGTTTTGGCAATCCATGCACGTACGGGACTGCACTTCATTCGTCTCTTCGGTAGTATTCTCGTCTTCTGTCCATTTGCAAATGATTAACCTGCCACGTAAATTCTTTATGAAAACGGCAGATAGTGGATATCAGCCTAACCAGCACGAAACTCGCCAAGATCTGCCATTGTCCCGACCTAAACAGGCCCTAAAAGAGATGCTCGGGACAATGGCCCCAAGCTACGAAAAGCAGCAGACAAAGAACAATGGCCCAAACCACGACAAAAACCCGAATTCCATTGGAACCCGACTATGCGGTCGCTCCCGGTAGGACATTGCTAGAGACGATCGAGCAGTTGGGAATCGATCAAAACGAGTTGGCCGAACGAACTGGACTCACTCCGAAAACCGTCAACCTGATCATCAAGGGCAAGGCTCCGCTAACCCAACAGACCGCGATGCTGCTCGAACGCGTCACCAGTGTTCCTGCTCGACTATGGAACAGTTTGGAATGCAACTATCGTGAACAGCTCGCTCGCCTTGCTTCGCACAAGCAACTCGAAAAACATTTGACTTGGCTCAAGGAGATTCCAACGAAAAATCTCATCGGGCGCGGCGTTCTTCCTGCGACGACCGATCGTGTGACATTGCTCGAACATACGCTTAAGTTTTTTGGAGTGGCCAGCGTGGAAGCTTGGCATGAAGGTTGGAGCGATGGCCAGTTCGCGTTTCGAAAATCGCACCAAGCTGCGCCGAACGATGGGAAACTTGCAAGCTGGCTGCGACTGGCCGAATTGCAGGGCCAACTGGCAGATCGGGGCAAGGATGGCACCGATTGCCAACATTCTACCTAATGTATGTCAATCGAATATGGTCGCAAGAACAAGTCAAACGCTTGGATCACGGACCCGCGACGCAAAAGAAGGTGCAGGTCATCTAGAAATTAGGGAGGACACACCTCATACTTATCACATGTTGCACAGGCGTACGGACCTGCAGCCAATGGTTCTTCGGGCCGTTGACTCGCTTGGACGCGAACATGTGATTACAAACAACATCCCCGCCTCACTCGCCCCACCGTAAAGCATTCGAAATGGTAACGCGATATGTAAACACCCCGTTGCGTGCGATCTTGCCAATCGTTTGTTACATCGTCGCGATGGTTATTGGACCGGGTGTTGCACGCGCAGAGCTGCCACTGCATGCGAGGATCGACCATGCGATCAACGAAAACGCAAAGGGGGCCTTTGCGGAACGATCCACCGATGCCGAATTCCTTCGACGTATCATGTTGGATTTGGTCGGCCAAATCCCTTCCGCCGCAGAGGTGCAGTCCTTTCTCAAGGATCCCTCGCCAGACAAAAGAGCGGCGTTGATCGATCGATTGCTCTCTGACGATCGGTATGCCGATCGCATGACGGACCTCTTCAACGTCATGCTGATCGAACGCAGATCCAAGCATGATGAGTGGTTAAAGTTCTTGAGGAATTCTTTTGCCACGAACAAGTCTTGGGACCAACTGGTGCGTGAAATCTTGGCACCCGACGCCGAAAATGAAGCGACGCGTGGGTCAGCCCTATTCTACACCGCAAGACTTGAGCATTATGGACAGAACCCACCCGACGTGCCTGGCCTGGTCCGGGACGTTGGCAGGATGTTCATGGGTGTCGACGTTCAATGTGCCCAATGCCATGACCATCTCTTTATCAACGAATACAAACAAGTCGACTATCAGGGGCTTTACGCATTTGTAAGTTCAGCCACGTTGCGTCAGGACTTGAAATTCCCGGCGGTTGGCGAGACGCCTTTACTTCAAAAGCTGGCCTTCAAATCTGTTTTTGAAGGAACGGAAATGAAGACTGGCCCGCGGCTTCCTGGACAAGACGAAATCCCCATCCCTGAGATCGCCAAAGGGGACGAATACTTGGTTCCGCCCGACAAGAAACTCAAAACTCCAGGTGTGCTGAAATTCAGCCCGATGCGCGCGCTCGCAGACACGCTGCCTAGTTCCTCCAATCCTCTCTTCGCAAAGAACATCGTGAATCGGCTATGGTGGATGATGATGGGGCGCGGGCTCGTCGATCCGCTCGACCTCCACCATTCCGACAACCCACCCTCTCACCCAGAATTGTTCGAGCTGCTAGCCAAAGAAATGCGAGATCATCAGTTTGACCTCAAGTGGATGATGCGCGAACTAGCAAATAGTCAAACGTACCAACGAAGCGGACTATTCCCCTCCGACGTTACCGATACGACCGCTGTTTCCGAGTATCGATTCGCCATCGAGCGTCCTCTCTCTCCCACGCAACTGCTGGCATCGCTCCGATTGGCATTGGGCGAGACTTCGACCGACGCGAAAACACTAAGTGAAATGCGCGATCGATTCGACAAAGCGTTTGCAAATCCTCCCAAGGAACCCGAAGTGAGCGTTGCTCCGACGGTCAAGGCGGCATTGTTTCTATCCAACGATTCCGTCATCATGTCTTGGCTCACGCCACGCGACGGCAACACGGTCGATCGACTGACGAAGCTCGAAGACAACAAGCTGATTTGCGAGGAATCGTACTTGCATGTCTTATCTCGGTTGCCGAGCGAAGAGGAACATGCCCAAATCGAGCGGTTCCTCCAGAAATTCGATGGTCCACGCGAACGCGCAATCAGCCACGTTGTTTGGGCCCTCGCGACCTCGACGGAATTCTTCGTTAACCATTAATTCCATTGCGAAAAATCTGAATGATGAACTCCAACACCAGTTTATGCACGCCGAGAGAGCATCGTCTTTCCAGGCGCCAATTGTTGGGAACGGCCGGAGCTGCCATCGGCGCATCGGGTCTTGGCGGGCTTGTTCAACCAACCGTTGCGGAGGAACTCGTAAAAAAAGATCGACAGGTTCTATTCATTTGGATCGATGGAGGGATGAGCCAGTTCGAAAGCTGGGACCCAAAGCCGAATACTAAGTTTGGCGGTCCCTTTCGCTCGATTCACACAACCGTTCCTGGCATCGATATCTGCGAACTGATGCCGCAGACTGCCAAACAAATGCATCATTTGGCGATCGTTCGCAGCCTTTGCACGCAAGACAATTCGCATTCTGCCGGTGTAGCACGTATCCAACGCGGTGATCCTAAGAACCGTGGCGTGACCTACCCGTACTTCGGTTCTGCTGTCTCGAAATTACTCGGGCCCGGTTCGAGTAAATTGCCTTCGTATGTTTGGATCAAACCGGGAAGCGGTGGATTCATTCATGATGATGCTGGCTTCTTGGGACCGAAGTACGGCGCCCTGGCATTTGGTGATGGCAAGCCACCTGAAAATTTATTGCGGCCGGAGTCGATTAGCCCGCAAGAAGATGATGCGAGACACGAGTTGCGGGAATTGCTCAACGCCCGATACTCCCAACGCAGACGCAAGCTTGTCAGCGAGGCGAACAAATATGTGTTTGATACAGCACGCACGCTCATGCATCGCCGCGAGTTGTTCGATGAGAGCACTTTCTCCGAACGCGATCGCCAGCGATATGGTCTGCACGAGTTCGGACGCCATATGCTGATCGGACGAAAAATGATCGAAGCGGGCGTCCGTTTCGTGAAAGTGAACTCGTACGGATGGGACACACACGGCGACAATTTTAACGCGCATCTCAACATGATGCCAAAATTCGATCAATCGTTTTCGGCCGTCGTCGAAGACTTGAACGCTTCCGGGTTGCTCGACAACGTTTTGGTAATCGCCATGAGTGAATTCGGTCGCACGCCGCGCATCAACGGGCATATCGGAAGAGATCATTGGCCTGAATCGTGGTCGCTTGCCATGGCCGGTTGCGGAGTGAAACGAGGAGTTGTGGTCGGCAAGACAAACGCACAAGGGACGTTTGTGGATTCTGAGCCCTTGGATATTGGACATATGTTTCATACTTGGTTTCGCGCCTTAGGCATCGATTCCAAAACCGAATATGACAACAACGGCCAGCCGTTGCCCATCGCGCACGACGACCATCACGCTTGCCTGGAAGTACTTGCCTGATTTCTAACTAATACCATTACAAAACGCCCAACCGGTTTTGCGGAGCAAAACCGCCACAAGTTGTGCTGTAGTCCTAATACATTGCATTCAAACATGATCACATCTGAGAAAACTCTCCTAGATCGATACGAACCGCAAGATGCAGGGAAGATCGATGTGGATCCCCAAGTCGTCGAAGCAAGAATTAGCCCATCGGGTGTATATCTGGCCGCAGCCAGTTACGATGCTCGCGTACGAATCTGGTCGCTCGAGAACAAACCCCCGCGTGAACTAAGCCCGATCGTAGGGCATAATGGATGGGTTCATTCCATTGCGTTTCATCCAACCGAATCGATCCTTTATTCTGCGGATTCATGGGGGAAATTGAAAGCAACCCGAATTGGTGGCGACAAAACCCAGGAGCTATGGGTACAAGCGAAAGCGCATGAGGGCTGGATTCGACAAATCGACATCAGTCCCGATGGTACGCAGATTGCCAGTGTGGCACCCGACAAGCGCGCCGTCCTGTGGTCAGCGACCAACGGCGAGATCCTTCGCGAATTCGATCGACACAAAGAGGACATTCACTCCGTTCGATTTGATCCGACCGGTAAGATCCTTGCCACTGGGGACGAAAAGGGACAGGTTCGACTATGGGACGTCATGAACCTGAGATTAATACGGCAACTTGATGCGTCGGCGCTGTGGCTGTTGCATCGACTGCAGGACGTTGGCGGAGTTCGAGTCATTCGATTCAACCACGACGGCTCATTGATCGCTTGCGCGGGAGTGAAACCAGCCAATGGAGGAACGATTCAGGGAGAGCCAACCCTTTTCGTGTTCGACGTCTCCACGGGCGAACAACAAACAACGATGCAATTTGGCGAAGCCAAGGACTGCCAAATACACGACATCCACTGGACTTTCGACAATGTCATGATGGCAGTCACGTGCGGAACGCCAGGAGCGGGAAAGATTGTTTTTCATCGTCCTGGCGATGAAAAACCTTTTTTCGAAACAACGAAATTCCCAAACTGTCAGAGTCTTAGTTATCACTCCCAATCGAATTTGATGGCCGTTGTAACCACCAATCGCAATAGCAATGGCAACGGGCGACGCTTAAACAAAGAAGGTGAATACGAGGGGAACAATTCACCGATCCAGCTCTTCAAGTTAGGCAAAGCCGTTTAGATCTCGGGCAACGAAATCGCGTTACGAAGACGACAATGTAAATTGGACACAGGCAACGCAGGATATTTTGGCCTGTGATGGACAATACCGGGGAGCGAGCGAAGCACTTTGCCCGAGACGTCGTTTTCAAGGAGAGTGCGAAAATTGCCGAGACCTTGCGATCCCGCTCGCGGCCTATTTTACGCCAAGGGGCCTTGTGTCCGGTCGAGGCAGCGTGATCGCAATCGCACGACTATCAAACTAGAATCAGAACTGCCTCTTCGCATTCAGGATATCGATCGCTTGCGGGCGATATGTGAACTTGCTGGATCACGAATCCGCACTTCTGAAGCACTCGAAGCGACGCTCCGTTGCTGGTCGCAACATGGGCGTACAACGGACGTGGCGTAACTTCCATAAGGAGCAACTCCAACGCTTGGGTAGCGATTCCTTTGCCCCAGTAATTTTTGTCGATCCAATAACCGATCGAATCAAGACCGTCCATCTTGAAACATGAGATATGGCCAACCAACTCGTCGCCTACAAGAATCACTTTGGCTGTCAGGTTTGGATCTCGAAGTATGTCCGACCAAAGCGCATCGAATGCATCGGCGCTCCGAGGAATCGTCGCCGCGAGTCGATTCGACTCCAAATCGAGTTGCATCTCGTAAATTTTTGGCAGGTCGCGGTGTGTGACATCCCGAAGTCGAACTCTGTTTATTCGCGATTGTTGCATCTTCGCTACGCGTCGATCGCTCTCGATTTTCCTCGTTGCCCTCGTTCCAAGCCTTAGGCTTGGTACGCACAGTGTCGGTGGGTCCGTCGCCCGGACCGGCGCTCCTGTAACACAAATCGCACATTCGGCAGGCGGAGCCTGCAATGCAGTGGGTTACGAGGCGGAGCCTCGCAACCAGATGGTTCGAGCGCAACGTTCACTCGCAAG